>JAAZDZ010000515.1 GCA_012512545.1 Alcaligenaceae bacterium
CGGGTCTGGCCGAAGTGGTGAAATACGGCCTCATTATTGATGCGGAATTCTTCTCCTGGTGTGAAGCCAATGCCGCTGGGCTGCGGGCGCTTGAGCCGCAGGCGGTGTCCTACGCCATCCAGCGCTCCTGCGAACTCAAAGCGCGGGTGGTTTCCCAGGATGAGCGCGAAAGCGGCCTGCGCGCCATTCTCAATCTGGGGCATACCTTTGGCCACGCGATTGAATCCGGCCTGGGCTATGGGCAGTGGCTGCACGGCGAAGCCGTGGGCTGCGGCATGGTGCAGGCGGCCGAACTATCCGCCGATCTGCTGGGTTTCCCGCGCGCTGATGTCGAGCGCGTGCGCCGCGTGGTGGAAGCCATTGGCTGCCCGGTGGCAGCGCCCGATCTTGGCTTTGAGCGGTGGGTCGAACTCATGGGCCACGATAAAAAGGCCGAAGGCGGCACCTTGCGTTTTGTGATGATGTCCCGCATTGGCGAGGCTGAATGCCGGGATGTCGCGCCCGATGAACTGGTGTCCGTGCTGGCGCGTACGGTGGCGCCTGGCAGCCGGGGCTGAGCCATGACAGCACTGGCCGCCTACGCCTGCGACCCTGCCCGCACGCGGGGCCGCCGTCATCCCGAAGACGCGCCGCAAGGCCGCAACCACTTCCAGCGCGACCGCGACCGCATTGTGCATTGCAATGCCTTCCGGCTGCTGGAATATAAAACCCAGGTTTTCATCAACCACGAAGGCGATCTTTTCCGCACCCGGCTGACGCACAGCATCGAAGTGGCGCAGATCGCCCGCACCCTGGCGCGCAACCTGGGGCTGCATGAAGACCTGATAGAAGCCATTTCCCTGGCACACGATCTCGGCCACACGCCTTTCGGCCATGCAGGCCAGGATGAACTGAATGCCTGCATGCGGGAATTCGCCCCCGACGCGGGTGGGTTTGAGCACAACCTGCAAAGCCTGCGGGTGGTGGATGAGCTCGAAGAGCGATACGCCCGCTTCAATGGCCTGAACCTGTGCTTTGAAACCCGTGAGGGCATACTCAAGCACTGCTCGGTGCGCCATGCCGCGCAGTTGGGCGATGTCGGACGTCGCTTCATCGAGCGGCGTCAGCCTTCGCTGGAAGCGCAGGTGGCCAATCTGGCCGATGAAATCGCTTACAACAACCACGATATCGACGACGGCATCCGTTCGGGCCTGCTCACGGTGGAGCAGTTGCTGGATGTCGGCATCTTTGCCCGCCACTACGAAACCGTCGAACGGCGTCATCCCGGCCTGGAGGGTCGCCGCCTGGTCAGTGAAATCATCCGCAGCATGATTAACACCCTGGTCGTGGATCTCACTGAAACCACTCAGGCGGGGCTGCGTGAACACAAGCCGCAATCGGTGGAGGACGTGCGCGCCGCGCCTGCGCTGGCCGCTTTTTCGCCCGAAGTCCGCCGCGAGGCCGACGAGCTGAAAAGCTTTCTGATGCGCAACCTTTACCGGCATTCCCGCGTCATGCGCATGACCAGCAAGGCCCGCCGCATTGTGCGCGAACTGTTCATCGCCTTTCTGGAAGACCCGCGCCTGCTGGATACCGACTGGCAGCGTAATGACCCCAACGAGCAGGCCCGCGCGATTTCCGATTACATTGCCGGCATGACGGACCGCTACGCCATCGGCGAGCACCGCAACCTGTTTCAGATGTAGAGTTCAGCGCTTCAGCAGGGGAGCCAGATACTTGCCAGTATGGCTTGCGGGGCAGGCGGCGATATCTTCCGGGGTGCCCTGGGCGACAATCCGGCCACCGCCGTTGCCGCCTTCGGGGCCGAGGTCCACCACCCAGTCGGCGGTCTTGATGACATCCAGGTTGTGTTCAATGACAACCACCGTATTGCCTGCTTCGATCAGTTTGCCCAGCACTTCAAGCAGCAGGGCGATGTCCTGGAAATGCAGGCCGGTGGTGGGTTCGTCCAGAATGTACAGCGTGCGTCCCGTGCTGCGGCGCGACAGTTCCAGCGACAGTTTCACGCGCTGGGCCTCGCCGCCTGACAGCGTGGTGGTGCTTTGCCCCAGGCGCAGGTACGAAAGACCGACATCCATGAGAGTCTGGAGTTTGCGGGCGACGCTGGGCACCGAGCTGAAATAGTCCAGCCCCTGCTCCACCGTGAGCCCCAGCACTTCGCTGATGTTCAGCCCCCGATAGCGGATTTCCAGGGTTTCACGGTTATAGCGCTTGCCGTTGCAGGTATCGCAATCCACATACATGTCGGGCAGGAAATGCATTTCCACCTTGACCACGCCATCGCCCTGGCAGGCTTCGCAGCGGCCGCCCTTCACATTGAAGGAAAAACGCCCGGCATCATAGCCGCGCGTGCGGGCTTCGGGCACGCCTGCGAACAATTCGCGGATGGGCGTGAACATGCCGGTGTAGGTGGCCGGATTGCTGCGCGGTGTGCGGCCAATGGGGCTTTGGTCCACCGTGATGATTTTGTCGAAGTGCGACAGCCCTTCGAGGCTGTCGTAGGGCGCGGGTTCCGCCTGGGCGCGGTGCAGGGCGCGCGACACCGCGACCGCCAGGGTGTCGTTCACCAGGGTGGATTTGCCTGAGCCCGAGACGCCGGTGATGCAGACAAAGCGCCCGGCGGGAATGGCCAGGTCAACCGTCTGCAGGTTGTTGCCGCGCGCGCCCTTGAGCGTCAGCCAGGGCTGGTCGTCATGGATGGGCCTGCGCTGGGGAATTTCAATGCTGCGCGCGCCGCTCAGGTATTGGCCTGTCAGCGAGGCCGGGTGGGCGGCAATTTCTTCAGGCGAACCGCTGGCGACCACCTGGCCGCCGTGTTCGCCCGCGCCCGGCCCCATGTCCAGCACGTAATCCGCCGAGCGGATCATGTCTTCGTCGTGCTCCACCACGATTACGCTGTTGCCCAGGTCGCGCAGGTGGCGCAATGTCTGGATCAGGCGGTCGTTGTCGCGCTGATGCAGGCCGATTGAAGGCTCATCCAGCACATACATGACGCCGGTCAGCCCCGAGCCTATCTGGCTGGCCAGGCGGATGCGCTGGGCCTCGCCGCCGGATATGGTGTCGGCGCTGCGATCCAGCGAAAGGTAGTTCAGCCCCACATTATTCAGGAATTGCAGCCTGGCGACGATTTCGCGGATGATGCGTTCGGCGACTTCCTTGCGCGCGCCATGCAGGGCCAGGTTCTCAAACCATTCCAGGCAGGTATTCAGCGGCAGGGCTTCCACTTCATAAATGGGACGGCCCTGGCGTTCCTGTTCGCCGGGCTCGTCGCCGATCAGCACGTGGCGGGCATCGACGCGCAGCCGCGAGCCCTGGCAGGCCGGGCAGCGCTGGGTCTGGCGCAGTTTGCTGAGTTCTTCGCGCACGGCGCTTGAATCCGTTTCACGCCAGCGCCGTTCCAGGTTGGGAATCACGCCTTCAAAAGGGTGTTTCCTGACTGTGCTGCGGCCCTTTTCGTTGATGTAGAGAAAGGGGATTTCTTCGTCGCCCGAGCCATACAGCACGCGCTGGCGGATGGCGTCCGGCAGGGATTCAAACGGGGTTTCAAGGTCGAATTCGTAGTGGGCCGCCAGACTGGTAAGCAAAGTGTGGGTGAAGGCATTGCGACGGTCCCAGCCAGCGATGGCGCCACTGGCCAGGCTGAGCTCGGGGAAGGCCACAATGCGGCGTGGGTCGAAGACTTCCACATGGCCCAGGCCGTCGCACGATGGGCAGGCCCCGGCGGGATTGTTGAAGCTGAACAGCCGGGGTTCCATTTCGGTCAGGCTGTGATGGCAGACGGGACAGGCGTAGTGGCTGGAAAAAGGGTGTTCCTTGCCCGTGTCCATATCCAGGGCAATCGCTCTGCCGTTGGTCAGCCGCAGAGCGGTTTCAAAGCTTTCGCTCAGGCGCTGCTTGGCGTCCGGGCGGATGCGCAGGCGGTCCACCACCACATCCACATCGCGCTTTTCTGTCTTTTTCAGGGGGGGAACGTCTTCAATGGCCAGCATTTCGCCGTCAATCCGCACGCGCACATAGCCCTGCGCCTGCAGGCTGGCGAATTCATCCTCGAAGCTGCCCTTGCGGGCGCGCGCCAGCGGCGCCAGAATCGCCAGACGGCTTTCCGGCGCCCAGGCCAGCACGGCATCCACCATCTGCGCCACGCTCTGGGCCTGCAGGGGCAGGCCGTGCTCCGGGCAGTAGGGCGTGCCCACGCGTGCGTACAGCAGACGCAGGTAATCGTGGATTTCAGTAATGGTGCCTACCGTGGAGCGCGGGTTGTGACCGGCGGATTTCTGCTCAATCGAAATCGCCGGCGACAGCCCTTCGATCAGGTCTACATCGGGCTTGCTCATCAGTTGCAGAAACTGCCGCGCATAGGCAGACAGGCTTTCCACATAACGGCGCTGCCCTTCCGCATAAAGGGTGTCAAAGGCCAGTGATGACTTGCCTGAACCCGACAAACCCGTGACCACTACCAGCTTGCGCCGGGGCAGGTCGATGGATACGTTTTTCAGGTTGTGCGTGCGTGCGCCACGAATGCGAATAGCTTCCATCGTTGTTGCTTTGCCTGCCTTTACCGTTTTCCAATGGCTAACTTGATACTATAGCGTGCAGTGAATTTTCAAGAACCCTAGAGTACGCTTTCATGACCCAGGCAGCCGCAAGCGCTGAAAAACCCCAACGTCTTCGATTGACCCCCACCGAACGCCGGGCCAGCATCATGCTGGCGTTGCTGTTCGCGTCGCGCATGCTGGGCCTGTTCCTGCTGACTCCGGTGTTCGCAGTGGCAGCACAGGCCATTCCTGGCGGCAATGATGCCGTCCGTATCGGCCTTGCCCTGGGCGCCTATGGCCTGACTCAGGCCATCATGCAGATTCCCCTGGGCATGGCGTCCGACCGCTTCGGGCGACGGGCGGTCATTGTCTTCGGCATGGTGCTGTTCGTAATTGGCGGCGTGATTTGCGCGCTGGCCACCCATGTGGACTGGATCACCGTGGGCCGCACGATTCAGGGTCTGGGCGCCATATCGGCAGCCATCACCGCCTGGGTGGCCGACGCCACCCGCCCGGAAGTGCGTACCCGCGCCATGGCCATGGTGGGGGCGTCCATTGGCTTGTCATTCGCTGTGTCGCTGGTGCTGTCGCCTGTCATCGTTGGTAGTTTCGGGCTGTCGGGCCTGTTCTGGGCCATCAGCCTGCTGGGGTTTGTCTGCCTGCTGATCGCCGCGTTCGCGGTGCCCGTCGTGCCCCGCCAGGAAGAAGACATCATCCAGGCCCGCGTGCGCGATGTGCTGTTGCATGTCGACCTGCTGCGGCTGAACTTCGGCGTCTTTGTGCTGCATTTCGTGCTGATGGCCATGTTCATCGTCATGCCGGGCTGGCTGGCGCGGCTGGGCGGCTATGATTCAGGCAGCCTCTGGAAGGTCTACCTGCCTGTCATCGTATTGTCGTTCGTGGCCATGGTGCCCGCTGTTTTCTATACCGAGACGCGGCGCATACATAAACGTGCGCTTGAAGCCGCTGTGCTGGGGATGGCCGTGGTGCTGGCGCTCATGCCTTTGTTCTCGGCTTCGTTCGGCGGTATTTTCGTGCTGCTGGTGCTGTTCTTTGTGGCGTTCAACGTGCTGGAAGCCCTGCAGCCCTCGCTGGTGTCGCGCGTGGCGCCGCCATCGTACAAGGGCCTGGCCCTGGGCTTTTACAATACCCTGCAGTCGCTGGGCATCTTCCTCGGTGGCGTGGCGGGCGGCTTGCTGACCGCGCACGGGGAAGGCGGTTACGTCTTCTGGCTGGCTGCAGGGCTGGCTGTATTGTGGCTGCTGGCGGCGCGCGGCATGCGCCAGCCAGGCTGATTCAAACACGCGGCGCACCCGGTGCCGCCGCGATCTTTACAGCACTCCGTACATCTACGTGCAGCGGTGTTTTTTCGCGCCGCTATGCACGATAATCATCAACAATCTTCTTCAACTACAGGTGTAAACATGGCCTCCGTTAACAAAGTCATCCTCGTTGGCAACCTGGGTCGCGATCCAGAAGTCCGTTACAGCCCCGATGGCGCAGCGATCTGCAATATTTCGCTGGCCACCACCAATGCCTGGAAGGACCGCAACACCGGCGAACGCCGCGAAGAAACCGAATGGCACCGTGTGGTGTTCTACAACCGCCTGGCGGAAATCGCGGGCGAATACCTGCGCAAGGGCCGCTCCATCTATGTGGAAGGCCGTATCAAAACCCGCAAGTGGCAAGACAAAGACACCGGGCAGGATCGCTACTCCACGGAAATCGTCGGCGAACAAATGCAGATGCTGGGCGGCCGCGGCGACGACATGGGCGGTGGCGGCGGTAGCCGTGGCGACGACTTCAACCAGGCCCCCGCCCGCGCACCGCAACAGCGCCCGGCCCCCGCACAACAACGCCCCGTGTCCCAGGAACCCACCAACCTGGCCGACATGGACGACGATATTCCGTTCTAGAACCCGGCAGCGCGCCTTGGGTTGCATTTCATCAATGCCGTAGGCAAGGTCAAGGCGAAGCGGCGTTGTGTATCCTGTTGCTCTCGCCTCTTCCTCGGTGAAAGACGGATGAATTTATCGCCTGCCGCCCAAGCCATATTGCTGCTGACATGCCATTTTTCCAAGGCGCTCAGCGAAGATGCCCGGCCCCTGACCAATACGGAATGGGGCCGGTTTGCGCTTTGGCTGAAAGAAGAGTCGCTTACCCCGGCAGATTTGTTGGTGCCAGACCCCCGGCCATTATTGAGCCGCTGGCATGATGGCCGCCTTACAGAAGGCCGTATTCTGCAGTTGCTGGGTCGTGGGCATAGTCTGGCCC
>JAAZDZ010000516.1 GCA_012512545.1 Alcaligenaceae bacterium
GTACAGGATGTACCCTGCGTGCGATCCGTTCCGATAGTAGCGGCGCCTGAACAGGGTGGCCGATTCATTCAACCAGGCGGAGTTCAGTGCGGCGATGTATTCGGGGATCCCGTAGATCTCCTGGTTGATGTCTGGCTCCATCAGATGGAATACGGAGCCCGGCTCCATTTCGATTTCGTTCTGCCAGTCCGGATTGAACCAGTACTTGGTCAGGTCGTCGCTTGCGCGCCTGGTGTACTTGGCCAGCACGGGCACCAGCCTCAGCGCCCCACGAAGCCGGTTCGTCCGCTTTTCGAGGTAGGCGTTGCCGAAAGTAAGATAGTCCAGCGCCCATCGGGCGAAGTCTTGCCTGCCGAGCAGGCGGTGCGGCTTGAACGTGGTGGTCAGGACGTTGCGTTTCACGTAGATGGCCGACGCATGGTGCGGGCTGGCCCTGAACGACTTGGCCAGGCCGTCCAGGCTGATCGGCGGCTCGTACCACTTGCCCACATTCATCGAGTGCATGTACTCGAGCAGATTCTTGTCCAGGACCGATTCGGGCTCGCCGAAAGTGAAGGTTTCAATATTGTCGAATGACATTAGCTCAGCTCCATGATGGATGTGTTTCTGGTGGTGGCGCCCTCGAGCGGCTCATGCGCCAGCGCATGCATGCACGCCCACGCGAGGTCGGCGTGCCCCGTGTCTTCCGTTCTGCCCGAGTAGTAGGTCATCTGTTGACCGCTGGGGGTGATCGTTTTCTTGATGGCCATGAAGCTCTGGGCGATGTCGACGCACCCCGCATCGAACTCGAGGCGCCCATTGCCGATCACGGATTGAGCCTTCAGGACCATGCGGGTTTTCGACTCGACCGAATAGGTCAGGCCCTCGGCCGCCGGATAGAACTGTTTCACCAGCTGGTACACGCCCTGGCCGATACCGGTGCAGTCGATACCCATGTAGGTGACCACGTATTTTTCCGTCAGCTTCTCGATCTCGCGGGCCTGCGCCTCGAAGTCCAGGTCGCGCCACTGGTGGCGCTCCAGCACCCTGAACTTCCCACCCTTGACCTTCGGCGGCGCGACGACGATGCAACCTGCGGAGTCGCCGGTGTGTGATGGGTCATAACCGAGCCAGACCTCACCGTTGCCGTAGGGCCTGACCGCGTGTGGGCGAATGTCGTTCCAGACCTCCCACGAGTCGACCATGCAGCGCTGCATCATCGACATCGAGAAAACCGACTTGGTGTCGTCGACGAACTGGCACATCAGCAGGTTGTCGAACTGGTCAGGGCTGTACTCGAACCGCAGCTCTTCCATATCGAACAGGTCGCAGCCGCCGGCCTGGGCATCCTCGATGGTCACGATCTGGCGCCAGATCCGGTCGGCGCCCCGCAGCCCGCCGCCCAGGGCGCCGTGACCGACATCGATGCGCACCTGCTGATCTTTCTGGCGACGCCTGTTGAACAGGTCTCCGGTCCAGAATGGGTACGCTTCATGTGCCATGCTCGACGGGGTCGAGAAGTAGGTCTTCCGCCACTTCTTGTGCAGCGCCATCCCGGACGCCACCTTGTTCAGCTCGAGAAAGCCGTTCGTCCAAAAAAACTCGTCGAAGTAGAAGTTGCCATGGTAGCCCTGGGCCGTCCGGGCATTACTGCCGAGAAAGTACAGGTGGGCGCCGTTCCACAGAATGATTGGGTCACCAGCCAGGCGCACACCGGTCGCCCCAAAGACGAACTGGATGATGTACTGCTTGAACACATGCGCCTGCGCCTTGCTGGCTGACAGGAATATCTGATTGCGACCTGTTCGCACCGCGTCGACCACCGCCTCTCGGGCAAAGTACCAGGTCGCGCCGATCTGCCGAGACTTCAGGATGACGCGCGTGCGCTCGGCGCCAGCGGCATGCCACACCGTCTGATAGTCGAACAGCCCATCACGAAACTCGGCGAAGAGCTTTTCCTGCATTTCCTCGGTGAGCTCGTTTTTCGCCGGCTTTCTGCCGGTGCCCTTCGGCCTGCTCGGATTCAGGTCGAGCTCGTTGCCGCCATCCTGGTATCGCCTGACGCGCGCCAGCCGCTCGATCTGCCGCCCAAGCAGATCGATTTCCTTGAAGTCGGTACCGGTTTTTTTCTCCTTTCCGATCAGCTGCAGGAGCCGCGCCTCGAGCGTGGTCTCGACCCTGACGATCGCCTCGGCCGTATCCCACTTGTCGCGGGCCTTCCAGCTCTGGATCGTCGTTCGCGGCTCGGAAAGGTAGTCAGCGATGGACGTGACGGTCCAGCCCTGCCAGTAAAGGAAGCGGGCCAGTCGTCGATTGTCGTGAGTTGATGGTGGCAGAAACATCGCTGCAGGATAGGTTTACCTATCCTGTTTGCGCATGCACTGGAAGTTTGTATCTACGCAATAGAAACGCGTTCCGCTTTACGGCCTACGCCACGGCGGGCAACCATGACGCCACTTAAACCTCACATTGCGAGCGCCAGACCGCCATGAAAACGAAATTCTTCCGCATTGCCACAGAGGGCGCAACCAGCGATGGTCGCGCCATCGATCGTTCCTGGCTCAAGGAAATGGCCGAAAATTACGACCCCAAGAAGTACGCAGCGCGCGTCTGGGTCGAGCACCTGCGAAGCCTCAGCCCCAACGGCGACTTCGGTGCATACGGCGACGTCCTAGAGCTCGAGACCCGAGAAGTCGAAGACGGCAAGCTCGCGCTGTTTGCCCAAATTGCCCCGCTGCCCGCTCTGGTTGAACTGAGCCAGAAGCGCCAGAAGATTTTCACCTCCATGGAGGTCGACCCCGAATTCGCCGACACCGGCAAAGCCTACCTGGTCGGCCTGGCCGTCACCGACTCGCCCGCATCGCTTGGAACCGAGATCCTCGAGTTCTCCGCGAAGAACCCGAAGGCGTCGCCTTTCACGTCTCGCAAACAGCGTCCCGAGAACGTTTTTTCCGCCGCGACTCCGGCGGAAATCGCCATCGAGGACGACAACCAGAGCCTGGTCGAACGCGTGCGCAAGTTCTTCGCCAAGCCGGCACCCAAGGATGGAAGCGATGCGAGCAGCGCACCCGCCACCCGGGCCGCCGACGACGCGTCCGATATTCATTCTGCGATCGAGCTCGTGGCCGAGAAGGTCGCCGGTATCGATACGAAATTCGCCACGCTCGAGCAGGACGTGTCAGACATCAGCTCGATCAAGAAAGACCTGGTGGACTTGAAAAGTGGCTTCACCGAGCTGCTGAGCAACCTCGAGCAACAAGACGCCGACCCCGGCAGCCAGCGTCGGCCGGCATCGGGCGGTAGCGTTCAGGCACTCACTGACTGCTGAGCATTCACCAAGAAACCCCGGAGCAATCGACGATGAAGAACCAAACCCGAGCCAAATTCAACGGCTACATCAATCGGCTGGCTACGCTCAACGGCGTGGATGACGGCGCCGTTGTCAGCAAATTCACAGCGACCCCGAGCGTTCAGCAGACGCTGGAAACTCGCATTCAGGAATCCAGCGCGTTCCTGCAGTCCATCAATATCTACGGCGTGGATGAACAGGAAGGCGAGAAAATCGGCCTCGGCGTGTCCGGCCCCGTTGCCAGCACCACCGACACCACAACGGCCGATCGCGCCACCACCGACGTCGCCAGCCTGGACGACCACAAGTATCGGTGCGACCAGATCAACTACGACACGCACATTCGCTATGCCACCCTGGATGCCTGGGCGAAATTCCCGGATTTCCAGCAGCGCCTGACCGCGGCGATCGTTCAGCGCATTGCCCTGGATCGGATCATGGCCGGATTCAACGGCGTTACGCGCGCCGCCACATCCAACCGCACGACCAACCCGCTGCTGCAAGACGTGGCTGTCGGCTGGCTGCAGAAAATCCGCGCCAATGCTGCCGACCACGTTCTGGATGAAACCGCTTCGGGCTCCGGCAAGGTAGCGGTCGGCGGCGCCGGCGACGAGTACCAGAACGTCGACGCGCTTGTGTTCGACATCGTCAATTCGATGCTCGACCCCTGGTATCAGGAAGACCCCCAACTGGTGGTCATTTGCGGCCGCGCGCTGCTGGCTGACAAGTACTTCCCGCTGGTGAATGGCGGCCTGCCGCCCTCCGAGCGTCTTGCTGCTGACTTGATCATCAGCCAGCGCCGGATCGGCAACTTGCCTGCCGTGCGTGTTCCATACTTCCCGGCGAACTCTCTGCTGGTTACGCGCCTGGACAACCTTTCGCTCTACTACCAAAACGGCACCCAGCGCCGCGCGGTGATCGACGCGCCCAAGCGCGATCGCATCGAAACCTACCAGTCGTCGAACGACGCTTTCGTGATCGAGGACTACGGCTGCACTGCCCTGGTCGAGAACATCGAGGTAACGGTACCCGTACCGCAAGAAGGCGGATCTGGTGGAGAAGGCGGCGGCGCCTGATAGGGGGAATGATTATGACGCCAGCACAGCGACGTGTGGCCCAGGTTCGGGCCGCCCAGGCTGCCGCGACGGCTGAGGCAGGTCAGCAGCTGGTCGGCTCAGCTTACGAGCTGATGCTGGCCAAGCTGGCCACCGACAAGCGGCGACTGCACGAGGTGCAGTCCATCGAGCGCAAGATCGACATCAAGCGCGAAATCCTTCCGGAGTACGACGAGTGGGTCGTATCCGTTCTCGATTCGGGGCGTGGTGGCCAGGATGACGTTCTCACGACCGTCATGATCTGGAATATCGATGCCGGCCAGTATTCGCAAGCCCTGGACATTGCCGAGTACGTGCTCAAGCACGGCCTCACCTTGCCTGACCAGTACCAGCGCGACGTACCCACTGCACTGGTCGATGAGGTGTCTGACGCGGCCCTGGCCGCACAAAGGCAAGATCAGCCGATGGACTTGAGTCTGCTGCTTCGCCTGGAAGCCATGACCGCCGGGCTGGATATGCCAGATCAGGCCCGCGCCCGGCTGCACAAGGCGATCGGCATGGGCGCAAAGGCAGCTGGAGATTTGCCGGCGGCACAGCGGCACCTCGAGCGTGCGCTGCAGCTTCACAGCGGCGCAGGATGCAAGCGCGACCTTGCTGATGTCGAGCGGCTCATCAAGAAACAAGAGGCGCAAGCCTAGTACCGAGCTCCCTCCGAGCCAAGGCGGCGCGGGCTGACGGGTGACGATTTAACGGATTGGCCAACCCCGACGCCCGCCCACCGCCTCCCTGGAGACGTCATGTCATTTGCAAGTTTCACCGAAGACCCGCAGCCCTCTGCACCGCCGGCCGACCAGGTCGAGGAGGTGAAGATCGAGCAGGAATGGTGGCCCGACATATCGCTCAAAGAGGCGCGGGAAACAGTAAGGATTCACGGCACCGTGTCCGACGCGCGTCTTCTGGATGCGCTGTCGGCCGCTGCCATTTCAGTAAACATCGACCTGTCGAGCTGGCACGCGAAGGTGGCCGACTCGATGCCTGATGGCATGAGCCAGCAGCAGGCGTTTCTGTACCGACGCGCGGTGCATTTTCATGCCAAGGCCGAGCTGCTCGAGCGGTACCGCGATTTCGACAGCAGCGCCGAGCGCGACAGGCGGATAGACCCGGATATCGACCCGGCCGAAGACGCCCGCCGTGTGGAGCGCTGGTCGATCAGTGAGCTGATCGGCAGGCCCCGGCTCACTGTGGAGCTGATGTGATGGATGTGCGGACCGTTCAGCATGACACCCTCGACTCGGTCATGTGGCGCTATCTCGGGACAACCGAGGGTATCGAGCGGGTAATCGGGATGAATCGGCACCTGCGCGACCACGGCACCGTGCTGCCGGCGGGCGTGCACATCCACCTTCCCGATGATGCGCCTGCTCCGCAAACAATGAGGATGGTGAAGCTATGGGACTGACGACCATGAAAAGGCGTCTGCATGCAGACTGGCCGATTCGAGTCTTCTACGGATTGATCACGGTCTACCAGGGCCTGTTCGGCCTTTTTCTGCCGTCGAGCATTTTCCACCAGGCGACCAGCGACCACCCCTGGTCGATTGTTTTCATTGCTGGCCTGCTGGTGTCAGGCAGCCTTCTGGTGATCGATGGGTTGCTCGGTATGGTTCGGTACTGCACCAGTCTTCATGGCTGCAGCATGGACGCGGCAATGCGGCTGTTCCAGCGGTGGAGACACTTGCTGTTCCTGCCCCCTGCTTTTTGTTATTACGTGGCCATGCTCGCCGGGGATAGCACCCAGCAGCCTGGTGCGCCACTGGTTTACGGGTATCACATCATGCTGGCCATGTTCGGCGTCGCCGCCTGCTTGCGTGACGGCATTATCAGCAATCGCTGCGAAACAGGTGCGGGACAATGATCAGACTCCGAGAACTTACCTTTGTTGCCGCCTGCTACGCCGTACATGCATCTGTCTATGCCTCTCAGCCCAACCTGTGGGTTTCCCTGCAAGACAATGCTGTCTTCATGGAGGCCGTCATCAACATGATGTCGGCGATCTGCGCCTCGATGGCGAACACTGCGTTCAGGCTCAAGCGTGCTGACGTTGTCGTCGAAAAGGTCCTGGTCGAGCTCGTGTCAGGCGTGGGCGTGGGTTTCGTCGCCGGCCTGATTACCTACTCGGTCACCGAGTCGATGGCGACAGACGTGTTCTTACAGCTCGCCCTGGTGACCCTGGCCGGGTGGGGCGGCTCGAAGGTAATCGAAACGTACACCGAAAAATACTTCGGCGGAGGGAAAGCAAAATGATTCTACGGTCAGGTTCAATTGGTGCGGCTGTGGGCGATCTCCAGCGCCGACTATTCACTGCCGGGTATGCAGTGGATCAGAACAACATTTATGACGAGCAGACAGAGCGCGCTGTCCGGCAGCTGCAGGCGCGTGCCCGTCTGGTGGTTGACGGAATCTACGGGCCGAAGAC
>JAAZDZ010000517.1 GCA_012512545.1 Alcaligenaceae bacterium
CCGGTTTGTTGTTCACGCGGAATTCGTAATGCAGGTGCGGCCCGGTGGACCAGCCCGTGGAACCTACGTAGCCGATATGCGTTCCCTGGCTGACCTTGACGCCTTTCTTGATGCCTTTGGCGAAGCCTTTCTGGTGGGCATAGAGCGTTGAGATGTTGTTGTGGTGCTCAATGATGATGGTGTTGCCATAGCCACGCTGCCAGCCGGCGAATTTGATGACGCCATCGGCGGTCGAGCGGATGGGGGTGCCGCTGGGAGCCGCGTAATCGACTCCGTTATGCTGGCGCCAGCCGCCGTGCACAGGATGGCGGCGACCGCCAAAGGTGGAGCTGATGCGGGTGAACTTCAGGGCATTGCGCAGGAAGGCCCCCTGCAGGCTTTTCCCTTCGAAATCGTAGTAGCCGCCGGATGAGGTTTCCGGCTCGAACCAGACCGCATCGTAAGTGTTGTTCTTGTTGAGGAACTCCAGGGCAAGCACACGGCCTGCGCCAACCTCACGCCCTTCGCTGGCGTAGGTTTCGTAAACAATGCGGAAACGATCGCCCTTGCGAAGATCGCGCATGAAGTCGATCTTGCTGCTGAGGATTTCAGCCATCTGGAAGGTGATGTGGTCGGGAATGCCCGCCGCATCGGTGGCACCAAATAAAGAACTGCTGATTTCGCCTTCGGCAATGCGGATCTGGGTGTCGGCGACCTGTTCCCGCTCTTCTGCGGCGAATCCGCCATTGCCGTCGGGCGTGATTTCCAGCCAGCGGCTGACATAACGCCCTTCGTCGCGCGTGCCGGGAGTGTGGTCGTAGCGCAGGGAAACCAGTTTGCCTTCGTGGTCCAGCGCTGCGCGGATGACGCGCCCCGGGTACAGCTTGTAGATGGAGCGGGCGGCGGGTTCTTGCACCAGGAAATTCTGCAAACCGGCTTCTTGCACATGCAGCCGCTGCAGCAGCGCAGCCAGGGTATCGCCGCGCCGGATGACGGTTTCACCAATGAAGGGGTCGCTGGTCGCGAGCTCGGCAAGCGCGTCTAGTTTGGGCAGGGGCAGAACGCTTTGTTCGGTATAGACGACAGGCTTTTCCGGGGGCTGCACCACTGCCAGCGCGCCTGCTGTGCCAAACAGGCCAAGGGCCACAAGCAGCAGACCTTTGCGGAAGAAGTGGAAGGGTTTGCGGTGAGAGCGCATTGCAGTGCGCAAGGACGGGGTGTCGGGTATCCCTTTCTCGGACATGGGCGAAAGACCTGGATGATAAGATGCTGCGTTGCCGGCGTGCTCGACCCTGACCTTATGGCTGTGTATGCAGGGTTGCAGTTAACACGCTATGCTATCCGATTATCGGAAGGTTTTCGAGACCTTCGCGCGCTTTTTTTGTCCTTCAAGTCGATATCCATCAAATCTGTCTTCGCAGATCATTCATATATGCCGCTCAACGAAGCCCCCATCACTCCGGAAGTCGAGCACGATCTTAAAATCGTCAAGCGTGGTTGTGACGAATTGCTGGTTGAATCCGAGTTCGTGCGCAAGCTTGCCCGCAGTCGTGCCCAGAACCAGCCCTTGCGCATCAAGCTGGGCCTGGATCCCACCGCACCGGACATCCATCTCGGGCATACCGTCGTGCTGAACAAAATGCGTCAGATGCAGGATCTCGGTCATCAGGTCATCTTCCTGATCGGTGACTTCACGGCGCTGATCGGTGACCCGAGCGGCCGCAACACAACGCGCCCGCCGCTCACACCAGAACAAATTCACGAAAACGCGAAGACCTACTACGAACAGGCCAGCATGGTGCTGGACCCTGCCCGCACGGAAATCCGCTACAACTCCGAATGGTGCGACAAGCTTGGCGCGCGCGGCATGATCAAGCTGGCATCGCGGTATACCGTGGCGCGCATGATGGAGCGTGAAGACTTCACGCGGCGCTTCAAGGGCGGCATTCCCATTTCCGTTCACGAATTCCTCTATCCCTTGCTGCAGGGCTACGATTCCGTCGAGCTCAAGTCCGACCTCGAAATGGGCGGCACCGATCAGAAGTTCAACCTGCTGGTTGGGCGCGAGCTGCAAAAGGAATATGGCATGGAGTCGCAGTGCATCCTGACCATGCCGCTTCTGGAAGGCACGGATGGCGTCGATAAAATGTCCAAGTCCAAGGGCAATTACATCGGCATCACCGAAGCGCCTGACTCCATGTTTGGCAAACTGATGTCAATCTCTGACACGCTGATGTGGCGTTATTATGAGCTTCTTTCTTTCCGATCCGTGGAAGATATCGAAGCTTTGCAACGGCAGGTGAAAGAGGGCCTGAATCCCCGCGAAGCCAAGGTCGGGCTGGCCCAGGAAATCGTCGAGCGGTTCCATTCCAGGAAAGCGGCAGAAGATGCCCTGACTTCCTTCGAGGCGCGTTTCCGCGATGGGGCTATCCCTGATGAGATGCCGGAAATCACGGTCGGCCAGGCACCCATGGGTATACTCAAGATACTGCGGGAAGCCGGTCTGGCCGCCTCGGGTTCGGAAGCTCAGCGCAACGTCCAGCAGGGCGGCGTAAAGGTCGATGGGCAACGGATTGAAGATAAATCCCTGGAATTGGGCGCAGGCACTTACGTGGTACAGGTCGGCAAACGCAAGTTTGCCCGCATAACGCTAACAGTTTGATCTTCAGGAGTTCGCGATGAAGCTTATCAGTGAGTCGTTTCCCGATCAGGGGAATATTCCCGAGCACAATGCTTTCGCCAAGCCCGACAGCAATGCGCATGTGGCCCTGGCAGGCAATGCGAATCCGCATCTGGCATGGTCTGATGCTCCGGCGGCCACCCAATCATTTGTGATTGTCTGCCACGACCCGGATGCTCCCAGCCAGCCGGATGACGTCAATCAGGAAGGTCGCGAAATTCCCGATACCCTGCCGCGGGTGGATTTCTATCACTGGGTGCTGATCGACATCCCGGCCCACACCACACAGATTGCCGAAGGCGCGTATTCCAATGGCATTACGCCGCGCGGCAAAGCGGGCCCACTGGCGCTGGATGGCACCCGCCAGGGGCTGAACGATTACACGGGCTGGTTCGCTAACGACCGCGACATGAATGGCGATTACTTCGGCTACGATGGCCCCTGCCCGCCCTGGAACGATTCCATCCCACATCGCTATATTTTCACCGTCTATGCGCTGGATGTTCAGGAACTTCCCGTAGAAGGCCGCTTCAATGCCAGCAATGTGATTCAGGCCATGCAAGGGCATATTCTTGGTCAGGCGTCGATAACCGGCATCTACACCCTGAATCCCCGCCTCATTTCGCAATAACTTCCAGCAGCACACCCGGTTATGGCAGGGCGGCTTTCCTTATAGCCGCATCCTGCCATTTTCATGTCTGCCTGCGACCACACTTCGTCAAAGGGGTTTCAAGCGCCTCTTGAAGAGGAACAGGCTAGAATGTTGGATTCACTTCTTGTAATGCAAGGATCGCCCCATGTTTGACCGCTCCAATACCCTCGATAAGGTCGATGCAGATATCTGGGCAGCCGTTCAGAAAGAGAACGAGCGCCAAGAGCAGCACATCGAGCTGATTGCCTCTGAGAACTACACCAGCCCCGCCGTCATGCAGGCCCAGGGTACTCAGCTCACCAACAAATATGCGGAAGGGTATCCGGGCAAGCGCTATTACGGCGGCTGCGAATATGTAGATATTGTCGAGCAGCTGGCCATCGACCGCCTGAAGGAAATCTTCGGCGCTGAAGCCGCCAACGTGCAACCCAATTCGGGTTCACAGGCCAATCAGGGCGTGTACATGGCCGTGCTCAAGCCAGGTGATACCGTGCTGGGCATGAATCTGGCCGAAGGCGGTCACCTCACACATGGTTCGCCCGTCAATGCGTCCGGCAAGCTGTACAACTTCGTTTCCTACGGCCTGAACGACAAAGAAGAACTCGACTACGACGAACTTGAGCGTCTGGCCCGCGAACACAAACCCAAGCTGATCGTTGGTGGCGCGTCTGCTTATGCACTGCGCATCGACTTTGAACGCATGGGCCGCATCGCTCGTGAAAACGGCGCATTGTTCATGGTGGATATCGCCCACTATGCGGGCCTGGTCGCGGGCGGCGAATACCCCAACCCGGTTCCCCATGCCGATTTCGTCACCTCCACCACGCACAAGTCGCTGCGCGGCCCGCGTGGTGGCGTCATCATGATGAAGGCTGAGCACGAAAAAATCATCAATTCAGCCATCTTCCCCGGCATCCAGGGCGGCCCGCTGATGCATGTCATCGCTGCCAAGGCCGTTGCCTTCAAGGAAGCGCTGGACCCCAGCTTCAAGGGTTACGCCGCACAAGTCGTCAAGAACGCCCAGGTGCTGGCCGATACGTTGGTCAAACGCGGTCTGCGCATTGTTTCGGGCCGTACCGAAAGCCATGTCATGCTGGTCGATCTGCGCGCCAAGGGCATTACCGGCAAGGATGCGGAAATCGCGCTGGGCAAGGCACACATCACGGTCAACAAGAATGCCATTCCCAACGACCCTGAAAAGCCCTTTGTCACAAGTGGCGTGCGCCTCGGTTCGCCGGCCATGACAACTCGTGGTTTCAAGGAGGCTGAAGTCGAGCTCACGGCCAATCTGCTGGCTGATGTGCTGGACAACCCGTTTGATGAAGCGCACCTGGCCGCTGTGCGCGCCAAGGTCAACGAGCTGACGGCGCGTTTCCCCGTCTACCGTTAATCGCTTCAGGCAGCGGCCCGCGTCATGAAATGCCCTTACTGCAATCGAACCGACACCCAGGTGATCGACACGCGCGTGCAGGACGAGGGCGACGTCATCCGGCGCAGGCGCCGCTGCCCGGCCTGCGAACGGCGTTTCACCACTTACGAGCGGGCTGAGCTGCTGATGCCCGCCGTAGTGAAGCGCAACGGTACGCGGGTCGAATTCGATATCGCCAAACTGCAGGCCAGCTTCAAGCTGGCTTTGCGCAAGCGCCCCGTCAGCACCGATCAGATGGATTCCGCTGTCGAGCGCATCTGCGATCAACTGCTGCATAGCGGGCAGAAAGAAGTCAATTCGCGTTTTATCGGCGATCTGGTCATGGCCGAACTGCGCGAACTCGATGAAGTGGCCTATGTGCGCTTTGCATCCGTGTATCGCAGCTTCGAAGATGTGGGCGAATTCGTCAAAGCCATTTCTGAATTCCAGTCGCCCGGAGGCTCGCAATGACGCCTCAAGCCGCCGCTGATGCGCGTTGGATGCGGCACGCCCTGGCGTTGGCGGAAACCTCGCTCTACATAACGGCTCCCAATCCGCGCGTGGGCTGCGTCATCGTGCGCGACGAGGCCATTCTCGGTCAGGGTGCTACACAACTTGCGGGCGGCCCGCATGCCGAGGTTGTCGCCTTGCGGGATGCCGCAGCCAAAGGGCATGGCGTCCAGGGCGCCACCGTGTACGTAACGCTGGAGCCGTGCAGCCATCATGGGCGCACGCCTCCGTGTGTTGATGCTTTGATTGCTGCTGGAGTGGGCCGGGTGGTGATCGCTCTGTGCGACCCTAACCCCCTGGTGGGCGGGCAAGGTCTGGCGCGGTTGCGCGAGGCGGGTATCGCCATCACTCTGGGCGTGTGCGCCGAAGACGCCCTGGCGTTGAATGTCGGCTTTGTCTCACGCATGGTTCGCGGCCTGCCTTGGGTATGGATGAAAACTGGTGTATCTCTGGATGGGCATTCTGCATTGCCAGGGGGGGAATCCCAGTGGATTACCGGCCCTCTGGCACGCGCCGATGGTCACCATTGGCGAGCCCGCGGCTGTGTAGTGCTGACCGGCATCGGCACTGTGCGCAGCGACAACCCCAGGTTGAATGCGCGCGAGGTCGATACCCCGCGCCAGCCCGCGCGGGCAGTGATCGACGCCCGTTTTGAAATAGATGAAAATGCCCGGCTGTTCGATGGCGGA
>JAAZDZ010000518.1 GCA_012512545.1 Alcaligenaceae bacterium
CAGAATGACGATGTCAGTGGCCTTGGCACCACGGGCCCGCATGGCCGTAAAGGCTTCGTGACCCGGGGTGTCGAGGAAGGTGACCATGCCGCGTTCGGTCTTGACGCTGTAGGCGCCGATATGCTGCGTAATGCCGCCGGCTTCGCCGGATGCAATTTTAGTACGGCGGATGTAGTCGAGCAGCGAGGTCTTGCCGTGATCGACGTGACCCATGACGGTGACCACAGGCGCGCGGGGCAACGCTTCGACATCGACGGCTTCGGCCTCGACCAGGAAAGCCTCCGGGTCGTCCAGCTTGGCGGCAATGGCGGTGTGGCCCATTTCCTCGACCACAATCATGGCGGTTTCCTGATCCAGCACCTGGTTGATAGTGACCATCTGGCCCAGCTTCATGAGGTGCTTGATGACCTCGGCGGCCTTGACAGCCATCTTGTGGGCGAGATCGGCCACGGTGATGGTTTCAGGCACGTGAACTTCACGCGCGATGAATTCCTGCACTTGTGGTTCGCGGCGCTCCTGCTGAGCATTGCGGTTGCGTCCGCCACGACCACCCTTGCCCTTGCCGCCACCCGCGCGCCAGCCTTCCCGGCCTGGTGCGGACGGCGCTGCGGTTTCGCGAGCGGCTGGCTTCTTACGCCCGCCGTCGTCCTTCCAGGAACCGGTTTCTTGCGTCCGGCCTGCGCCCTTGGTGTCGGTGGTGCCGGGCTTGGCGTCTTTCTTGCCTTTGCCGGATGTCTTGTGCAACGTGCCGGAAACCCCTTCGGGCTCTGGCGCCTTCAATACCTTGCGAGGACGGCTGAGCATGGCGCGCAGCGCTGCGGCTTCAGCCTCAGCGGCCTTGCGCGCTTTCTCGCGCTCTTCGTCGACGCCGCGCGTGGCGGCTGCACTGGAAGAAGCTGGCGCAGCCTGACGTACAGGCGCTGCCTTGGCCGCTGCGGGACGAGCTGCAGCAGGTTTGCCTTCGGCGCCCTTGCGGGCAGCTGCGGCAGTCGGCGCCTTTTTATCTTGTGCTGCGGCGGGAGCCTCTTTGCCTTGTGCAGGCTTGTTGCCTTGCACAGCCTTGGCCGCAGCGGCAGGCTGAGCCGGTTTTGGCTCAGAGGCTGCTGGCTTGGCTTGTTCCTGGGCTTGAGCCTCAACCGGCTTGGCTTCAGGCGCTGCTGCCGGAGTTTCGGCCGGCTTGGAAGCAACAGGCGCTTCAGCAGGCGCAGCGTCCGGCTGGCTTGCCGGCGTAGCAGCCACAGGGGCTTCTTCGGGCTTGGCTGCAGGCGCGGCAGCTTCCTGGGCCGCAACAGGCTGCGCGGCCGGAGCCGTTTTTTCAGGCTGAGCGGGCATCTGAGGCGCTGCGGCGGGTGTTTCCGCTGCGGGAACCGGCTTGGTTTCAGCCGCTTCAGCCGCCTGTTTTTTATCGGCCTCGGCCTTGGCGTCCGCTTCGGCCTTGGCCTGTTCGGCTGCGCGCGCAGCTTCCGCTGCCAGCTCGCGTGGATCGCGTTTGACGAACACCCGCTTTTTCCGCACCTCGACCGGAATCGTGCGCGAACGGCCCGAACCGTCAGCCTGACGGATTTCGGATGTTTCGCGACGCGTCAGCGTGATTTTTTGATTCTCCGACGCGCCATGCGCCCGACGCAGCGACTCGAGGAGTTTCGCCTTATCCGCGTCGGTGACTGGGTCGTCGACCGATTTGATGTCAACGCCAGCGGAACGCAACTGCTCCAGCAGCGCGTTCGCAGGCATTTTCAGTTCAACGGCGAACTGGGCGACGGTGTTACTCGGCATTCGACTCTCTCTTGCTAGCTACTACTATTTTTCAATATGGATGGACCCGGCTGTCTCCTGACCGATGTCAGGCTTCATCATCAAACCAGTGCGCCCTGGCCTTCATGATGAAATCGCTGGCTTCCTCTTCGTTCAACCCGGTGATCTCGGACAGTTCATCTGTCGCCAGTTCAGCCAGGGCATCGATGTCGAGAATGTCATTCTCGGCCAGCTTAGCTACCAGTTCTGGGGTCAACCCTTCGATTTCCAGGAGATCCTGTGCTGCGGTCATGCGTTCTTCCTGGGCGATGGCTTCGGTCAGGAGCGCATTACGGGCGCGAGTACGAAGTTCGTTGACGGTTTCTTCGTCAAACGCTTCGATATCAAGCAGTTCCTGCATTGGCACATAGGCCACTTCTTCCAACCCGGTAAAGCCTTCGTCTATCAGGATGTCGGCCACTTCGTCATCGACATCCAACCGCTCAATGAAGGTCTGGCGCAACTCTGCGCGTTCTTCTTCCTGGCGATTCTGGCTTTCTTCCGGCGTCATGATGTTGATTTGCCAGCCGGTGAGTTCAGAAGCCAGTCTTACGTTCTGCCCACGCGCGCCAATCGCCTTAGGCAGATTTTCGGCATCGACCACGACATCCATTGCCCGCTTGTCTTCGTCAACCAGGATGGATTCGACGTGTGCGGGCGCCAATGCGCCGATAACAAATTCAGCCGGATCGTCGGCCCACAGGACGATATCGACCTGTTCACCGCCCAGCTCGTTGCGCACTGCGGTAACACGCGAACCACGCATGCCGACGCATGTGCCGATAGGATCAATGCGCTTGTCGTAAGCCACAACCGCGATTTTAGCCCGGACGCCCGGGTCGCGGGCGGCCGCCTTGATTTCGAGCAGGCCTTGTTCGATTTCCGGCACTTCGTTCTCGAAGAGTTCGCGGATAAATTCGGGGGCCGTGCGCGAAAGAATGACCTGCTGGCCACGCGCGGCGTGGTCAATTCGGGACACCCAGGCACGGATGCGGTCGCCCACGCGGATGTTCTCGCGCGGAATCATTTCGGAGCGCGGCAAACGGGCTTCAATTTTGCCTGTGTCGATAATGGCATCACCTTTATCCATGCGCTTGACGCTGCCAGAGATAATGGTTTCACCACGCTCAAGGAAATCGTTCAGAACCTGCTCGCGCTCGGCATCGCGGATGCGCTGCAGAATGGCCTGCTTGGCAGCCTGAGCGCCAATGCGACCAAATTCTTCGGGCTCAAGCGGCTCTTCGATATATTCGCCCACCTCGATGCCGGGCACGATATCTTGCGCATCGCTGTACATTTCCTGGCGATCCGGCTCTTGCAACCCAGCTTCGTCAGGCACAACCAACCAGCGGCGAAAACCTTCATGCTCGCCAGTTTGGCGGTCGATCGAGACGCGGATATCAGCGTCTTCCTTGAAGCGCTTTTTCATTGCCGACGCCAGCGCACCTTCTAGCGCGCCGAACACCACTTCACGTTCGACATTCTTTTCACGCGCCAGGGCGTCAACCAGAAGAAGAATTTCGCGACTCATCGCTTTTTTCCCTTGAAATCTAAAATGGGATCCAGTTTTGCGCGTTCAACGTCGTCGAACGTGAAACCGAGAACCTGGAGCTCTCCGGATTGAG
>JAAZDZ010000519.1 GCA_012512545.1 Alcaligenaceae bacterium
CAGATATCCACGGCGGGTATGGAAGCTTCGGGCACGGGAAATATGAAGTTCATGATCAACGGCGCTTTGACGCTCGGAACGCTGGATGGAGCCAACGTGGAAATCCGCGAGGAAGTCGGTGAGGAAAACTTCTTTTTGTTTGGTTTGCGCGCCGAAGAAGTTGAAAAGCTGGCAAGAAACCATAATCCGCAGGATTTTATCGACCGTGATTCCGACTTGCGTGCCGTGATTCAGTTGCTTGAAGCTGGGCATTTCAACCAGCACGAATATGGGTTGTTTGATGATCTGATTGCAGCAGTGAAAATCTATGGTGATCCCTGGATGACACTGGCGGACTTCCGCAGTTATGCGGATGCACAGGAACAGGCGGCCCAGGCGTTTGCTGACAAGGAGCGCTGGACAACCCTGAGCATCCTCAATACGGCCCGCAGCAGCAAGTTTTCAACGGACCGTACCATGCAGGATTACAATAACGAAATCTGGAAACTGGATCCGGTTCAGGTGAAATAGCAGATTGATGGACAAAAATGCCGGCGTGATGCCGGCATTTTTGTTGATAGTGCAAGAACCCGTTTGTTCTGCGTCAGCGGTGGCAGCCCCGTCTGTCAGGATAGTTGTCACCCCCAAATACACTGACAGACAGGCGGTTAGGAAATCTTGATGGCCCACTATTCATCCGAGCGCAAACAGGCCGTATTGAACAAGCTTTTGCCTCCTCAAAGCCTGAGCGTAGCTGAAGTCTCACGTCAGGAAGGAATTCATGTTTCAACCCTTTATACTTGGCGCAATGAAGCCAAGTCCAAGGGGATTCCCGTGCCAGGTCATACCAACCCATCAGAGCCATGGTCAGCCGAAGCCAAGCTGGCCACAGTGATTGAAACAGCAACCTTTTCAGAAGCAGAACTCAGTCAGTACTGCCGGGAAAAGGGCTTGTATCCAGAGCAGGTGAAAAACTGGAAAGCAGAAGCTCTGCTGGGGTTTGCCAGTCGTACAGAACTCGATAAAGAGGCCAAGAGACAGGCCCGTGATGACCGGCGTGCAGTCAAGCAGCTTAAGCAAGAACTGGCCCGCAAGGAAAAGGCGTTGGCGGAGGCAGCTGCATTGCTGGTGTTGCGAAAAAAGCTGAATGCGCTCTGGCCAGACAACGAGGAAGAATGACCCCGTTGCCAGAGCGCACGCAGGTGATTGAGCTGATCCAGGAGGCCTTCAAAGGTGGAGCTCGTCTGGAGCGTGCCTGCGATGAAGCCGGAATATCCTTGCGTACGTATCGGCGCTGGTTTAAGGCGGGTGAGGTGCGGAATGATCAGCGCCCCGTAGCACTGCGCCCGGCACCGTCAAACCGGATACCGGACGAGACACGCCAAGAAATCCTGGAGATCTGCAACAGCCAGACATTCAGCCATTTGCCACCCAGCCAGATCGTTCCAAGCCTGCTCGATAGCGGTATTTATCTGGCTTCGGAGTCGAGTTATTACCGCATCCTGCATGAGCATGGGCAGGTGAATCACCGTGGCCAGAGCCTGCCACCCAAGCCGGGCAAGCAGTCGGCTACGCACCATGCCGACGGCCCCAATCAGGTGTGGTGTTGGGACATTACCTACCTGCCCACACGGGTGCGGGGGCAATTCTTTTACCTATACATGTTTGAGGATCTGTGGAGCCGTAAAATCGTTGGTTATGAAGTGCATGAAAGAGAGTGCGGCCAGCTGTCAGCCGAGCTTATTCACCGCTGCATGCTACGTGAGCAGTGCCTGAACACACCTCTGGTGCTGCACTCAGACAACGGCGCACCGATGAGGGCCAACACCATGAAAGCCAAGCTTGAGCAGCTTGGGGTTGCCAGCTCGCACAGCAGGCCACGTGTCAGCAATGATAACGCCTACATCGAATCGCTGTTCCGCAACCTGAAGTACCGTGCCTTGTGGCCTTCATCAGGCTTCAACAGCCTAGCCGAGGCGCGTGACTGGGTGGAAGATTTTGTAGGCTGGTACAACGAAGAGCACAAACACAGCGGCATCCGCTTTGTATCACCGCAGGAACGTCATGCCGGTAAAGATGCGGAGATCTTGGCCCACCGCCAGCGGGTACTTGAGAAAGCCCGTCAGCAACACCCGGAGCGCTGGGGAAGCCGCCCAATACGTAACTGTGAGCCGGTGGGAATCGTATCACTCAACCCGGATACCGAGAAAGTCGAAAAAGCAGCAGCATAAAAAAGATGACAACTACCTTGAAAACCGCCG
>JAAZDZ010000520.1 GCA_012512545.1 Alcaligenaceae bacterium
AGGCAGCGGTCGATACCTACCCGCATATTCCTGTGGTCATGCACCAGGATCACGGCCAATCGCCCGCCGTGTGCCAGGGCGCCATCGACCTGGGCTTTTCCAGCGTCATGATGGACGGCTCCCTGGAAGAAGATGGCAAGACGATTGCCGATTACGAATACAACGTCGAAGTCACCCGCAAAGTTGTCGAGATGGCCCACAAACTGGGCGTGACGGTTGAAGGCGAACTCGGCTGCCTGGGTTCCCTGGAAACCATGCAGGGCGACAAGGAAGACGGCCACGGCGCCGAAGGCACGCTGACGCTGGATCAGCTGCTGACCGACCCTGAGCAGGCTGCCGATTTCACCCGCCGCACCCAGCTCGATGCCCTGGCCATCGCCATCGGCACCAGCCATGGCGCCTACAAGTTCACGCGCAAGCCCACGGGCGACATCCTGTCGATTCAGCGAGTCAAGGAAATCCATGCCCGCCTGCCCAACACCCATCTGGTCATGCACGGCAGCTCCAGCGTTCCCCAGGAACTGCTGGCGGACATCCGCGAATTCGGCGGCGACATGAAGGAAACCTACGGTGTGCCTGTGGAAGAAATCCAGGAAGCCATCAAGTACGGTGTGCGCAAGGTCAATATCGATACCGATATCCGTCTCGCCATGACCGGTGCCATCCGTCGCTTCATGGCCGAGAACCCATCGAAGTTCGACCCGCGCGAATACCTCAAGCCTGCGCGCGAGGCCGCCAAGGCGATCTGCGTGGCGCGGTACCAGCAATTCGGCGCGGCGGGCAATGCCAGCAAAATCAAGCCGGTTGCGCTCACGGAAATGGCACGCCGTTACGCGGCAGGCGAACTCAAGCAGCTTGTGCAGTAAAGCGCGTTTTGCGCGTACCGGAATCGAATACTCAAGGATGAAATCGTGGTTCAGGCCCTCCATCAATCGACTATAAAATCCCTGCCATTGTTGGGGCGCGGTAAAGTGCGCGACATGTACGCGGTGGGAGACGACAAGCTTCTCATCGTGGCCACCGACCGCATTTCGGCGTTCGATGTCATTCTTGACGATCCCGTTCCAGGCAAAGGCGAAGTCCTCACCCGCCTGACAGACTTCTGGCTGGAAAAACTCGCCCACATCATTCCCAACCATTCCACCGGCGTGGACCCGGCCGATGTGGTGGCGCCCGAAGAACGCGACCAGATCACCGGGCGGGCCGTGGTGGTCAAGCGCCTGCGCCCCATTCTGGTGGAATGCGTGGCGCGCGGCTATCTGATTGGTTCCGGCTGGAACGACTACCAGGCCACCGGCAGCGTCTGCGGTATCGCGCTGCCAGCCGGTCTGCGTCAGGCGGGCAAGCTGCCGGAAACCATTTTTACGCCGGCCGCCAAGGCGGAATTCGGTCTGCACGATGAAAACGTCGATTTCGATTATGTCGTGACGGAAGTCGGCCAGGAGCTGGCTGAAAAACTGCGCGACATCACCTTGCGCCTGTATTCGGAAGCCGCGCAGTTCGCTGCCAGCAAGGGCATTATCATCGCCGATACCAAATTTGAGTTCGGTCTGGATGAATCCGGTCAGCTGCACCTCATGGATGAAGTGCTGACGCCCGACTCCTCCCGCTTCTGGCCTGCAGACGGCTATGCGGAAGGCATTAACCCGCCGTCGTTCGACAAGCAGTTTGTGCGTGACTGGCTGGAGACCCAGGATTGGGATAAAACCGCCCCGGCACCGCGTTTGCCTGCCGATGTACTGGAAAAAACGGCAGAAAAATACCGCGAGGCGCTGGATCGCCTGATCGCTTGATGAACATCCTCATTCTCTGAAACGGGCAGGGCAGCTATGAGCAGCAATACCGATACGCAGACCCCTTTGGTGGGCATCATCATGGGGTCTTCCAGCGATTGGGACGTCATGAAGAATGCCGTCGCCATTCTTGAAGAATTCGACATTCCGCACGAAACGCGGGTGGTTTCGGCGCACCGCATGCCGCTGGATATGGTGGAATATGGCGCAAAGGCCGTCCAGCGGGGGCTGCGGGCCATCATCGCAGGCGCTGGCGGCGCGGCCCACCTGCCGGGCATGATGGCGGCCCTGACGCCAGTGCCTGTCTTCGGCGTGCCTGTGCCATCACGCTATCTGCGTGGCGAAGATTCCCTGCTGTCCATTGTGCAGATGCCCAAGGGTGTGCCGGTCGCCACCTTCGCCATCGGCGAGGCGGGCGCGGCCAATGCCGCATTGCACGCCGTGGCCAATCTGGCCATGGCAAACCCTGCCTTGCTCAGCCAGCTCGAAGATTTCCGCAGTCGTCAGACCGACGCTGCGCGGGCTATGGCGGTACCGCCGCACGTACTGAAGTAAGCAGTCTTATATCTACAAGGTGTATACATGAGCAAACCCGGGGTACAGCCGGACATTCAACCCGGCCAGTGGCTGGGCATGTTGGGTGGCGGTCAGCTTGGCCGCATGTTCTGTCACGCGGCGCAAAGCCTGGGGTACAAAGTGGCCGTCTTGGACCCTGACCCTCAAAGCCCTGCGGGGGCGGTGGCCGAACTGCATATCCAGGCCGCTTATGACGACACTGCCGGGCTGGCTCAACTGGCCGCCCGGTGCAAGGCGGTCACAACTGAATTCGAGAACGTGCCCGCGCTCAGTCTGGACAGCCTGGCACGCACTGCGCTGACCCGGCCCGGCGCCCATGCGGTGGCGGTGGTTCAGGATCGCATTCGCGAAAAAGCCTTTCTCGATTCCAGCGGGGTGCGCGTCGCGCCGTATCTGGCGGTGGAAAAGGTCGAAGATCTTGCCCGGGCTGCCGACAGCCTGTTCCCGGGGATACTCAAGGTGGCCCGCCTGGGGTATGACGGCAAGGGCCAGGCGCGTATCGCCAGCCGCCAGGAAGCTGAACGGGCTTTCCACGAACTGGGCGGCAAACCCTGCGTGCTGGAAGCGCTTCTGCCCCTGGAACGCGAGATTTCAGTCGTGCTGGCACGCAGCGCCGATGGCACGACCGTGTTCTATCCTTCCGCCACCAACGAACACCGCGATGGCATTCTGGCCGTCTCCAGTGTGGATGCCGCTGCAGCCGATGCGCTTTCCAGCCAGGCGGGCGCGGCGGCTTTGCGCATCGCCGAAGCGTTGGAGTATGTCGGCGTGCTGTGCGTGGAATTCTTTGTGCTGCAGGATGGCAGTCTGGTGGCCAATGAGATCGCACCGCGCCCCCACAACAGCGGCCACTACACGATGAATGCCAGCGTTGCCAGCCAGTTTGAACAACAGGTGCGGGCTACCGCCGGCCTGCCGCTGGCCGATACGGGCAGCCTGTGTTCGGTGGTCATGCTGAATCTGTTGGGTGATCTCTGGTTCGACCCGGCCACTGCCGCCCTGCGCGAGCCCGATTGGGCTGCTGTGCTGGCTGTGCCGGGCGCCCAATTGCATTTGTACGGCAAGGCCGAAGCGCGCCGGGGCCGCAAAATGGGCCACATCAATGTGCTGGGCGGTTCGCTGGCCCAGGCGCGTGAGCGCGCCGCACAGGCCGCAGCGGCGCTGGGCCTGCCTTTTGAAGCGTAATATGGCGCCGGGTGATTCAAGGGCCGGTACAAGCTGTCCGGCGGCCGCGCCGCACGGCGAAGCGGTTCGCATGGACCAGGCCCTGCAAAGCGCGGCGACGCGCCTGCTGCAAGGCAGCCTGGTCGCCTTTCCGACGGAAACCGTCTATGGCCTGGGGGCCGATGCAGAAAACCCTGCAGCCATTGCGCGCATCTATCAGGCCAAGGGCCGGCCCTCCAACCATCCCGTCATCGTGCATATTGCACCGGAAGCCGACCTCGATTATTGGGCGCGCAGCGTGCCCGCCGCCGCGCGCGCCTTGACGCAGGCATTCTGGCCAGGGCCGCTTACCCTGATCCTGCCAAGAGCGCCAGGCATTCCGGCAGCCGTCAGCGGCGGGCAGAACAGCATTGGTCTGCGCTGCCCATCGCACCCGGTCGCGCAAGAATTGTTGCGACGCTTTGCGGCCCTCAAAGGCGGGCAGGGAGGGGTGGCGGCGCCTTCGGCCAATAAATTCGGGCAGGTGTCGCCCACTCAGGCAGAGCATGTCCGCAACGAGTTCCCCGAACTCGACGACACGGCCCTGCTGGTGCTGGAAGGCGGGCCTTCCCAGGTGGGAATTGAGTCCACCATTGTGGATCTTTCGCGCTTGGAGGAAGGCGTCGGGCCGGTACTGCTGCGTCCGGGCCATATCACCGCCGAAGATCTGGCCGCCGTGCTGGGCGTCATGCCGTCCCGGCCAGACCAGGCCGCGCCGCGCGTGTCGGGTTCTCTGAAAGCGCATTATGCGCCGCGCACGCCGTTGACACTGGTGGAACGCTCAAAGCTGGATACGGTTCTGGCAGAGGCCGCGTCCAGGGG
>JAAZDZ010000521.1 GCA_012512545.1 Alcaligenaceae bacterium
CGCAACGTGGCGGGCCTGGGCGGCGCCAACAGTACGGAATTCGATCCGGCAGCGGCGCATCCGGTGGTGGCCCTGATTTCCGAATGGAAAGACCGCGAAGGCCGGGTCGAGAAGCGTGACGACAATTCCGAGCTGGGCGGCACCATGCGTAAGGGCGCGCAGCGCTGCCCGGTACAGGCCGGTACCCGCGCTGCTGAAATCTACGGCGACGAGGTCAACGAACGCCATCGCCACCGTTACGAAGTCAATAATGTCTATGTAACGCGGCTTGAAGAAGCAGGCATGGTCGTCAGCGCGCGCACGCCCACTGAAGACCTCCCGGAAATCATGGAGCTTCCCCAGCACCCCTGGTTCATGGGCGTGCAGTTCCACCCGGAATTCACTTCAACCCCGCGCGATGGCCATCCCCTGTTCATCAGCTACATCAAGGCCGCCCTGGAACACCAGAAGCGGCGTAGCGCTGCGTAAAGGAATAAAGCGATGCAACTCTGTGGCGTAGAAGTCGGGCTGGATCATCCGTTCTTTCTGATTGCCGGGCCTTGCGTGATCGAATCGCGGCAAATGGCTTTCGATACCGCTGGCGCGCTGAAGGAACTGACCGCCGGGCTTGGCATTCATTTCATCTACAAGAGTTCCTTCGACAAGGCCAATCGTAGTTCGGGGCAGTCTTATCGGGGGCCGGGGCAGGATGAAGGGCTGCAGATCCTGGCGGATGTGCGGGCTGAACTCGGCGTGCCGGTGCTCACCGATGTACACACCACTGAACAGGTTGCCGATGTCGCGGCAGTGGTTGACGTTCTGCAGACCCCGGCTTTCCTGTGCAGGCAGACCGACTTCATCCATGCCTGTGCGGCCACATTGAAGCCCGTCAATATCAAGAAGGGGCAGTTTCTGGCACCGCACGATATGGCGCAGGTTGTGGCCAAGGCGCGGCAGGCGGCGCTGGATGCAGGGGGCGATGGCAGCAACATCATGGTGTGCGAGCGCGGTGCCTCGTTTGGCTACAACAACCTGGTGTCCGATATGCGTTCCCTGGCCATCATGCGCGAAACCCAGTGCCCGGTCGTGTTTGATGCCACGCATTCCGTGCAGTTGCCTGGCGGGCAGGGCACGTCGTCGGGCGGTCAGCGCGAATTCGTGCCGGTACTGGCGCGCGCCGCAGTGGCAGTGGGGGTCGCCGGCCTGTTCATGGAAACCCACCCCAACCCTGATCAGGCTTTATCCGATGGCCCCAACGCCGTGCCTCTGGCACAGATGCGCAGTCTGCTCGAATCCCTGCAGGCGATTGATCGCGTCGTGAAGTCGGATGGCGTTCTGGCGACAGAACTGCGCGGCTGAGTTCACCCTCAATCCCGCCACTGAGGCGGGCTGCAGCAAAGCGGGCTCCTCGGTGAGCCCGTTTTTGCGGTAAAATACTTGATAGGTCAAGTATTTTCTAAAGAATGAAATCCCCATCCTCACGCACACCCGGAGCAGGCATGCTCCTTTCCGTCAGAGAATCGCTGTTGGCGATGGTGGGGCTGGGCTTTGTCACCATGATGGTGGCCATTGACCAGACAGTGGTCAGCACGGCCCTGCCGACGGTGGTGGCCGAATTGCGGGGCTTCAAGCTGTACGCCTGGGTCACCACCGCGTATTTGCTGACCTGCATCATCACCATTCCGATATTCGGGCGGCTGGGCGATTATTACGGGCGCAAACCCTTTGTGGTGTCGTCCATTGTGCTGTTCCTGCTGGCGTCCGTCCTGTGCGGCGTGGCGCAGTCCATGGTGCATCTGGTGCTGGGCCGGGCCTTGCAGGGGGTGGCTGGGGGCATGATGCTGGGCACGGCGTTCGCCATGGTGCCCGATCTTTTCCCCGACCCGCGCGTGCGTTTGCGCTGGCAGGTGATTCTCAGCAGCTGTTTTGGCATCGCGAACGCCGTGGGGCCGTCCCTGGGCGGCTTTCTGACCTACTACATGGGCTGGCGCACGGTGTTCTTCATGAATGTGCCGCTGGGGGTGCTCGGCCTGTATTTCGTATTGCGCTATCTGCCTCATGTGCGGCAGATGCAGCAGGCCAATATTCGTCTGGACTGGCAGGGGGCCGTGCTGATTGCCCTGTCGCTCACCGGGCTGCAGTTTCTGGTGCAATGGCTGCCCGTTTATGGAGCCAGCCTGTCCATGGTGGGGCTGGGGCTGTTCACGGTCGGCTGCGCCACGGCTTTCATCTGGTGGGAAAAGCGTTGTACCGCAGCCCTGATTCCACTGGACATTTTCCGGGATCGCAGCATTGCCATCATGAGCCTGTTGTCGCTGCTTCTGGGCTTTGTCATGTTTGGCCTGCTGATTTATGTGCCGCTGCTGCTGCAAGGCGGCTTCGGGCTGACAGCGCGCGAAGTGGGGGTGTTGATCACCCCGCTGGTGGTGTCCATCACCGTGGGCAGCATTCTGAGCTCGCGCATTGTGCCGCATATCGGCCGGCCGGCCATCATCCTGCACTCTGGTTTCGGTTTGCTGGTGGCAGGCGGCGCGGCCCTGCTCTTTATCGACGCCGACACGGCGCGCCAATGGCTGGTGATGTCTTTGGTCAGTTGCGGGGTGGGGCTGGGGTTTGTGATGCCCAATCTCACGATATTCACGCAGGAACTCGTGAGCCGTTCCATGCTGGGAATTTCCACCGCCGTGCTGCAATCCACGC
>JAAZDZ010000522.1 GCA_012512545.1 Alcaligenaceae bacterium
GGCGTTTCGTGCCGATTCCGCACCACCGCCGATGTTCACGCCCACCCCATTGCGCTCACCAGTGTGTCGTCAGAATCGCTGACCGACGGCAGCCAGGTCATGTGGCTGCAATTCAGCGCGCCTCAGGATGCCGGGGGCCTGGTATTGCCGCCTTCCCTGCGCCTGTTCCTGACTCAGGAATACGCCGCTGCCACCAATCTTTTGATGCTGCTTGGCACGCAACTGAAGTCGCTGCGGCTGCTCGATGCGCACGGACACAGCGTAGTGCTGCGCCCTCAGGTGGACTTCCCGGCCTTCGATGAGCCCTTGCTGCCTTACCCCGACAATGCCTTCCCGGCCTTTGGCTGGTTGCAGGAACTGCTGTTCTTTCCGCAGAAATTCCTGTTCTTTGAAGTGCCCGAACTCTCAAAAGGGCGCGGCATGCTGCAAGGCGACAAATTCAGGGTGGAATTCGTCTTCCATAAGTCGCCCCTGCCCTTCCCGCCCGTCGCAACGCGCGACTTCGCCCTGAACGTCACACCCGTCGTCAACCTGTTCGAGCACGAAGCCGAGCCCATCAACCTGAATCACGAATCCGCTGAAAGCCTGATCGTGCCCAGCGGCGCGCACAAGCGCCAATATCAGATCCATTCCATAGAATCCGTCACGGGCTATGTACAGTCGGAATCCCGCACGCGGGAATACCTGCCGTTCTCGCTGCTGGTGCACGATTCCCAACACGATCAGGCCAGCTATCGCACAACCATGCGGCCCGCTCTGGTGGGCGACACCATCGACACCTATCTATCGGTGGTTTACGGCCAACAGCAGGCGCCGGTGAACGAAACCCTGTCAGTACGCCTGGTCTGCACCAACCGCCATCTGCCGTCCGCCCTCAAACTGGGCGACATTTCCCTGCCAACCAGTTCTTCGCCCGACCGCTTCTCGTTTCGCAACATCACGCCCGTCACGGCATCCATTCCGCCGCCCAGCGGCGAAAAACTGCTTTGGGATGTCATCAGCCACACCACGCTCAACCTGCTGTCGCTGTCCAGCGCCGAGCACCTGCGCTCCATTCTGCAGCTCTACAACGCAACCTGCACTCACGACCCCGCCGTGCGCAGTGCCAACAACCGCCAGATCGACGGCCTGAGCGAAATCGCCATAAACCGCGAAACCCGGCTGGTACGCGGTACCATGATGCAAGGCCAGCACATTGTCCTGACATGCGAAGAAAAGAACTGGGCCAGCCCCGGCGCGCTCTATCTGTGGGGCTGCGTGCTTGACCGCTTCCTGTCATGCTATGCGGGAGCCAACTCATATACGCGGTTTGAAATCCGCGATAAAAACACGGGGACAGAATTCACATGGCCGATCAGGATGGGGTTGAAACTCTTGCTGTAAAGCGTCGGCTGCTGCAGCAAAGCGAGCGTTTTTCCTTCTTTCAGGCGTACCGCCTGCTACGCCTGATCGCGCTCAAAGAAGGGCATGCGCAGGCGGATATCAAGGTGCGCCCCAATATCTCGCTGGATTTCCCTGGCACAGATCTCAGCGACATCAGCGAAGCCGCGCCCGGCACCTACCGCCTGACCGCCAATTTCCTGGGGCTGTACGGTGTCACTTCGCCCCTGCCAACCTTCTATTCCGAGCACCTGCTCGACGAACACCACGAAGGTCGGCACAGCAACCGCGATTTCCTGGACATCATCAGCCAGACCATCTACCCGCTGTTCTTCCGGGCCTGGCTGAAATCGCGCGCCCACCTTCGCATTACCGAATTCAACGACGAACGGCTGCTGGAAATCCTGCACACCTTTGTCGGCATCAACCAGCCGCAGCACTTTCGCGGCCAGCCCGGCTTCAGCCATCTACTGCGCTTTGCCGGCCTGTTCAGCCAGTTTCCGCGCTCAGCCATGGGCTTGCGCACCATTGTCGCTGCCCTGTATCCGAAATCGCAGGTGGAAGTCGTCCAGCAAGATGAAATGTGGCAGCCCATTCCTCAAGAACAGCGTTTCAGCCTCGGCATGCGGGCCTGCGCGCTGGGCGAAGACAGTCACCTGGGCGCCATGGTGCGCAGCCGCAGCAACAATCTGACCCTGCGCATTCACGATCTTGAACAGGAAGATTTCCGCTCCCTCTTGCCGGGTCAGGCAGAATTCAAGAAACTTGCATTCATCATCCGTTATTATTTGATAGATCCTCTACAGGTACGGCTCGACCTGCAGCTGCGCAAAGGCGCTGCCCAGCCCATTGAACTGGGCGCATCACAAAAAAACTGGGTGGCGCTGGGCCGCGACACATGGCTGGTCGATACCCGCTCCCCGCACGAAGCACGCGTGCAAGTCATGCTGTAAATGACTGCGCCCTTGAAAAAGGACACCATCATGGCCGGCAGTATCGACAAAGATCTCCTGTTCACCTTCGCTTTCAACCGCGACGACCTGCCCGCTTTCAAGGTCATACGTTTTGAAGGGCACGAAGAAGTCTCAAGGCTGTTTCGCTTTGAGCTCGTGCTGGTGGCCGACACCGACGACGTTGATCTGGACGCCGCCCTGAACGCCCAGGCCACCTTGCGGATATGGTCGCGCGATCATTCCAGTTCCGTGCCGTATCACGGCATGGTGGCGGAATTTGAACAGCAGGGCCAGGTAGACAATTACTTCTTCTACCGCATTACGCTGGTGCCGCGCCTGTGGCAACTGAGCCTGAATTACCTCAACGACGTCTATCTGGACGAACACCGCATCCCTGAAATCATTCAGCGCACCCTGGAACGCAACGGCCTGCGCGGCCCCGACATCCGCCTGGCTCTCAAGAACCCGGACGACTACCGCCAGCGCAGCTTCATCTGCCAATACGAAGAAACCGATCTGGACTTCATCTCGCGCTGGATGGAACAGGAAGGTCTGTATTACTTCTTCGACCACGAAGACGAAGCCGCGGCAGGCGAAGTGCTGCATATCATCGACTTCAAAGACGCCCAGCCCGAACAGGTCATTTCCCTGCGCTACACCCCCCCGGAAAACGTCCAGACCGACCGCCAGGACACCTGCGTCACCGCCTTCAACTGCCGCAGAACCCACGTACCGGGCAAAGTGCTGGTGCAGGATTTCAACTTCCGCAAAGCCAGCATGGAAGACAATCTGCGCTCTGAACAGGACGTAAACGGCGGGCGCAGAGGCCGCCACATGTTCTATGGCGACAATGTCCGCTCCGAACAAGACACGGGCCGCCTGGCAAAAGTACGCGCCGAGGAACTGGCCTGCAAAGGCACGGTATACCATGGCACGGCGCCGGCAGCGGGGGTGCGCAGCGGGCGCTTTCTGGAAGTCACCCACCACTACCGCGACAGCTATAACGCCCGTTACTGGGTCACTTCAGTGCGGCATCAGGGCTCGCAGGCAGGCGTGGTTCTGGCCGGGCGTAACACCGCCCGCAATACCGACGAACAAGGGGCCATCTACGAATGCGCCTTCACCGCGCTGGCGGCTGAACAGCAGTTCCGCGCCCAACGCCTGACCCCGCGCCCGGTCATCAGCGGCGTGCTGAACGCCATCATTGATTCCGAAGGCGAAGGCGACCACGCTGAGCTCAACGAATACGGCCAGTACAAAGTGCAGCTCATGTATGACTACCCCAACCCGGGGCGCGAAAAGGGCTCTTCCTGGCTGCGCATGGCGACACCTTACGCGGGCAGCAACAACGGCATGCACTTCCCGCTGCTCAAGGGTACGGAAGTGCTCATCGGCTTTGTGGCGGGCGACCCGGATCAACCCTTTATTCTGGCCGCCGTGCCCAACTCCGAAAACCCCAACGTGGTGCGCGATGTCAACGCCTATTGCAATGGGGTGCGCACCCACAGCGGCAACCTGCTCAATATGGTCGATAAGCCCGACAAGCAGGTGATTGAGCTTTATTCCCCGGTAAAACGCTCAGGCATTTATATCGGCACCTTCCCGGTCAGCGGCCAGGATGTTTCCCTGCCCCCGCAAGACGAAGACCCCATGGATATTCTCAACAGCGTGGAATAACGCTGAACGAATCACACAAACCCAATTTCTCTCAGGAGTTGCGCCATGAGTGGTATCTCACAACTCAGTGAAGGTCAGGCTCTCAATGCTTTTTCCGGTGGTAAAGCCGAATGCGGTACCGACGCCCTGGAAGTCGTTCTCGGCACCAATACAGAAATCACATTTGGTTTCACCAACGAACTGGTTCTTGGCTCTTCGTTCAGCTACCACGCCGGGGTACAGATGGATGCCTTATTAGGTGGCCAGATATCCTTGCACAAAGGCCCTTCCGTCGCCTCTGAACTCGAAACCGAAGACTACTACGTCAACTCGTACAGCATGGCCGTGGGCGCTTCTGGTACAGAGGGCCTGGCGCTGAACAGGCTGCGTAACGTGCTTTTCCTGCTGTTGAGTGCCCAGGCTGTCAGCCTGACTGCAACCGGGATTCTTACAGCCGTACAGATGTCAAAAGCCACTGACAAGGAAAAAGTCACAGACCTGGGTGTCTCCAGCGAGGTGGGCTACCTGCTTACTGTGTTGAACAATATTGGTGCCTTGGTAGCCATCATTACTGCCGCCTTCATGCTTGGGTGGAAAAAGGTCAATACAAGTGCCAGGGCCAGTTCCCCTGGTGCCGCCTTATCTCTTCACCAGACAGGTGTTCTGTTCCTGGGAAACCGGAAAGCGAACGAGGTTCCCCCAGTGGATCCAACCAATGCAGGCATGCTGATCGACAATACCGGCCTGGAAATTTCCGCCGCCAAAATAGATCGGGAATACAGAAAAGACGGCGCGATCATCCAGGGTTTCGAGACCGGTGCCAGTGGGGAGGATGGCGCCACTTTCAAACTGCACAACGATGGTTCCACGGTACTCGAAGGCAAATCCTTTGCCGCCACACTGAAAGCACCCTCCAACGGCGCGGCGAAATATGAGGTTAAGGCCAACGAACACAGCCTGCAGGTCATGGACCAAGCAGGAACGGCAACCACCGAAGCCCTTCTGACAGTGAAAGATAAACACATCGGCCTGAAGTCCGATGCCAGGCACAGCGTCACTGTAGAAACGAACAATGTATCGGCAGCCATTACCGGTGTTAATGCCGAAATGAAGCTCACCAACCAATCCAGCACGCTGCGTTTTGGCAATCAGCAAGTCGAAGTCAAAGCAGACAAAATCACCGTCGGCAAGCTGACCATAGACAACACCGGCCTTAAATTCGGCGATCTCACTGTTTTTGACCCCGCCGCACCCCAACCCTTACCTGCGGTCCAGCCGTCTCCTGAGGACAAAAAAATCGAAAAATCCAACAAAGAGAGCGAACAGGCCAGGAAAAAAAAGGAAGCTGAAGACCAAAGTCAGAAGGCCGTCGCCAGCGCTCAAATAGCGGCGAGCCAACAACCCCCGCAAGTTGCCAGCAGCGTCAACCCATAGAACCCCTGAACCATGCGCGACACCCTGCCCGGCCTCAAGATATTCAAACCCGATCACAGCGAGCTCGTACACCGCGTCTACAGCCCGGTGGCGGGCCGCTACACCATGGCCTTTGGCCTGCTTGCGCCCTTTACTCTGCAAGCGCCCGGCCACCCCACACCTGCTGAGCCCGGCTCTATCTGGGCACACGCTGCCGCCGTTCTTTCCAAAAACGATATCCTTGATGAAGGCTGGCCCAAACCGTTTGGCGAATTCCTGGCCGCCGGCCATTGCTACATGCCTGCCGATCATGCCAGCCAGCCCGTATCCGCCCATATTTCCATTGGCCCGCTCAACAAACAACTGGCCGTGTTCGGCCGCCGCGCCGCCACCCTGGCGGGCGGCCCCTCTGCCCCGGAACCCTTCAAGCGCATCGCCATTTCACATGCCAACGCCTTTGGCGGCGAAGGGCATGACTGCAACCCCGCAGGCAAAGGTTTGCCCGATGGCAATGGCGCAATGGAATACCCCAACATCGAACTGCCAGGCCAGCTGATGATGTCGGCTTCCGCCAGGCCGCCTGTCGCCGGTTTCGGCCCCCTGCCCGCCGCCTGGCCGGAACGCGCCCGCCACCTGGGCAAACAGGATCAGCACTGGCGCGACACCCGCTGGCCGCATTTGCCAGAAGACTCAAGCAGCCGTTATTTCATGGCGGCCGCCCCCGACCAGCATCTGCCGGAAGGCTACTGGGCGGGCGGCGAACGCATCCAGGTGCAGAACATGCACCCCGACTTCCCCCTGCTGGAAGGCCAGGTCCCGCAAACCCGGCCCCGCTTCTTTGTGCATCAGTCCGACCCCGACGGCAACTCGCGCATACGCGAGCTGCGTGTGCATATAGACACCCTGTGGCTGCTGCCCGAAAAACAGCTGGGCATCGCAATTTTCCGTAGCGGCATCCATGTTGAAGACCCCGACGGTCGCGATATCAACGCCTTTTACGCTGCCTTTGAAAACCCGCAAGACACTCCTCTGCCTATCGAAGCCTATGCGCAAAGCTGCCTGAAGGCCATGGCGCCCCAGCTTTATCAAGATCTGCCCGACACCACATCGCCGGAATTCCTGGCATCCATACAAGAACTGGGCGGCGCCGGGCTGCTGGAAAAATTGCGGGAACAGCGCGATTATTTCCAGGCTTCCCTGCAAGAGGCCGACATGGACGAAACCCGGCTGATGGAACTGCTGCAGGCCAACCCGCATACCCGCCAATTTGCCCAATCGCTGCAGGAGCGCAACGCTACAGTGGGCAGCTTCTTCAACGAAATCGAATACCTGCTCCAGGAGCTTCAGGATGACGACGCCTTGTCAGAACCTGCATTCGCAACCGCGGCACAGCCTTCGCCGAACGACGTTTTAACCCCCTACCCCCAACC
>JAAZDZ010000523.1 GCA_012512545.1 Alcaligenaceae bacterium
GGCTTGGGCCGTCAATTTTATTGAAAGGCGCTGTGGTGCTGCAACGGCGCAGGGTCAGGGCGTCTGCATCATGCTGAAGTCGCGTTCCATGCCCACCAGGTGCTGGCCGCCATCAACAATGAGGTCAACGCCTGTGATGCTTGGACTGTTCAGCAGAAACAGCACGCTGCGAGCGATATCTGCGGGTGTGCTTGATTGTTCCAGCGGTGCCATGCGGTGGGTCTCTTCAAAGGCCGCGGGCGTTTGCAGATGGCTGGGCAGAGTCAGCCCGGGCGATACGCCTACCACGCGCACCTTGGGGGCAAGCGCCTGGGCCAGCAGCGTCGTAGCGGTTTTCAGCGCAGATTTGCTCAGCGTATAAGACAGAAAATCCGGGTTGGGGTTGCTCAGCTTCTGATCCAGCAGGTTGACGACCACGCCTCTGGCGTCGGGGCGTTCACCCATATGCTTGTGCAGCGCCTGGGCCAGAAGAATGGGGGCAGCCAGGTTGGGCAGCATGTGGGCCTGCAGCCGGTTGCTCTGAAAGCTGGCCGCGTCGTCGTAATCAAAGACGGCTGCATTATTGATGACGGCATCAACGCGGCCCAGCATGGCGACGGCCTGGACAAACAGTTGCCGTGTCTGCTGTTCGTCAGTGAGGTCCGCCTGGATGGCGCAATGCTGCCCGCCCTGCATTTGCAGGCTGCGCAGGGCGCTCTTCGCTTCGGCGAGCGAATTGCGGTAGTGCAGGGCGATATTCCAGCCGTTTTCTGCCAGAAGGTGGGCAACATGGCTGCCGATGCGCTTGGCACCCCCAGTGACCAGAGCGACGCGACGAATAGCGGGCTTACTCATGACGGCCCGCCTTTTTACTCTGGGGCCGCTTGCGCTGCAATTCGCATTCTGTCTCGGCGGGGGCTGCCAGAGTCAGGTCGAAACGACGCAGTTCGTCGCGGCGAAACACATGCACCGCCACGGTGTCGCCAGGCTGCCAGCGTTCCAGCAGCGTTTTCAGCGATTTTTCATCTGGCACGCGCAAACCCTCCACTGCGACAAGAGCGTCATTAGCGGAAAGCCCGGCCTGATGGGCGGCCCCCCCTTCGTGCACTGTCGCAATGCTGCATTGCCCATTAGCAGAACGCAAACGCACTCCCAGGCCCAGGTCGTCCTTGGCTGTCTTCCAGCTCATGGTAATGCCCTGTTGCGCCAGTAGATCTGACAGGGGTACGTCCTCGCGGCCGTAGGCATAGCGGGACAGGAAATCGCTGGCGTCAAAGCCGGTCGCTTCCTGGATCAGCCCCGGCATGGCGGATTCATCCAGGCCGCCCGGCTGCCCGCGATAGAAGTCGCGGCCATAGCGTTCCCACATCAGCCGCATCACGTCATCCAGCGAACGGGCTTCGCCGGTGGCCTGGCGTATGGCCAGATCCAGTCCGGCAGCGACCAGAGAGCCTTTTGTGTAATAGCTGACCAGCGCGTTGGGCGAGTTTTCATCCTGCTTGTAGAAGCGGGTCCAGGTATCGAAAGAACTTTCGGCCACGCTTTGCTTGAGGCGCCCGGCGCCCCGCTGCACCATGGTGATGGAGCGGGCCAGGCGACGCAGATAGGCGGCTTCGTCCATCACCCCTGCACGCAGCAGGAAGAGGTCGTCGTAGTAGGAGGTAAAGCCCTCAAACACCCAGAGCAGCTCAGTGTGGTTTTCCCGGCCAAGTGCGTACGGGGCAAAGGCGGCAGGCTTGATGCGTTTGACATTCCAGGTGTGGAAATACTCATGGCTGACCAGACCCAGGAAATTCTCATAGCCTTCGCCTGCTTCGGCCCGCTCTTTGGCGGGGAGATCATTGCGGCTGCACATCAGCGCCGTGGACGAACGATGCTCCAGTCCGCCATAGCCGTCGCCTGTCACCATGGTCATGAAGACATAACGGTCGCTGCTGTCGAGAAACGGCGCGGCCTGCGTTTCCGGCTCGAAAAAGGCGATCTGGGCTGCGCAGATACGGCGGGTGTCTTCAGCAATGCGCTCCAGGTCGAGATTTGGCGCAATCCCGGTGAAGACCATTTCGTGCTGTGCGCCGCAGGCTTCAAAACTGATGACTTGCGGGGTGCCCATTTCCACAGGGTGGTCGATCAAGGCGTCGTAATCGGGCGCGCAGTACATGCCGAAGCCATGCCGGGCCGCGGCTTGAGGGTGGCCGACGGCCTCGGGCAGCGAGGTATAGACCTTCCAGTCAGAAACCCCTGGCGGTGCCTGCAACAGCAGATGGCAGGGGTGTTCTTCCTGCCCCAGGGGGCATAAAAAGACGCTGGTGCCGTTGAAGAAAGCGTGGGTTTCATCCACATGGGCGCTGCGGACTGAAAGATCCCAGGCATACACCACGTACTCGATGGTCAGCGGGCCCTTGCAGGGCGCACACCGCCATGAGTGATTTCCCGTCTTGCTGATGCTGACAGGACGCTTATTACTGGAAGCCTTAATTGTTTCTACTTGACGGGCGAAATCTCGAATAAGATAGCTGCCGGGAATCCATGCCGGAAGGGCAAGCTCCTGCCCTTGAGGGTCGGGGTTGGATAGCGTCAAGGAAATACGCAGACGATGGCCGCCAAGGTCGTGCGGAACCAGCGTATAGAGTATGGATTCGGTTTTCATTCCTCAATATTAACTTCCAACAAGGAGACGGTATGACTGCACCCATGGTGAAGACAGAAATTCGTGGGCGTGTGGCCCTCATAACCCTGGATCGGCCCAAGGCGCTGAACGCCCTGAGCAACGAACTGATCGACGAGCTGGCAGAAATACTGCGCAAGTTCGATGCGGACGAAGGCATTGGCGCCATGGTCCTCACCGGATCGGAAAAAGCATTCGCGGCCGGGGCCGATATTGCCGCCATGCAGGGCTGGTCGTACATGGATGTCTACAAGCAGGATTACCTGGGCGGCAACTGGGAATCGCTCAAGCGCATACGCGAGCCTATCATCGCGGCGGTTTCGGGCTATGCCCTGGGCGGCGGTTGCGAACTGGCCATGAC
>JAAZDZ010000524.1 GCA_012512545.1 Alcaligenaceae bacterium
GCCTTGGTGGCCTTGGCTTTGAAGCGGTCAATAAACCCTTGCAGGCGGGCGGTTTCCTTTTGCTGGCGCTCCCAGGCCAGACTGCTCTGGCGCAGGCGTTCGCTGCGTTGCTCGATGAAGTCTTCGTAACCGCCCCGATAACGGTTCAGTTTGCCCTGGTCGAAATGCAGAATGGCGCGCGCCACGGCATCCAGGAACTCGGTGTCGTGAGAGATCAGCATCACGGTGCCGGGGTAGGCGGTCAGCCAGCGTTCCAGCCACAGCATGGCGTCAAGATCAAGGTGGTTGGTGGGCTCGTCAAGCAGCAGCAGGTCGGAAGGCGCCATCAGAGCGCGGGCCAGGGCCAGCCGCATCCGCCAGCCGCCCGAAAAACTTCCCACCGGGCTCATCCATTGATCGGGAGTGAAGCCCAGCCCCGCCAGCAGCTGCTCAGCGCGTGATGGCGCCGTCCAGGCGTCGGCGTCAATCAGCGCCTGTTCCAGTTCGGCGATGCGCTGACCGTCGTCGGGGTTGACTGCTTCGCGTTGGGCCTGCAGGCTGCGCAGCCTGCGGTCGCCATCAATGACGAATTCGCGCGCGGGCCGGTCCACTTCGCTGATTTCCTGCTCCACACTGACAATCTGCCAGGAAGCCGGAATCTCCAGCGAGCCTGCATCCGCGTCCAGACTGCCCTCAAGCAAGGCGAACAGCGTGGATTTCCCCGCTCCGTTCTTGCCGACAATGCCTACCCGTTCACCGGGATTGACGACAAAATCAGCGCCATCCAGCAAAACCTTGGTGCCGCGGCGCAGCACGATTCCAGAAGCACGTATCACGACTCAAGCTGCTCCTTGGCCAGCAGAAGAATATTCATTTCAGTGGTGGCGGTGTCGAGCCAGACAGGTTCCAGCTGCGGGAAGGCGGCAGTGAAGTGTTCATATTCGTGGCCGATTTCCAGAACCAGATGGGCGCCTGGGGCCATGCGGGAGGGCGCATCGCGCAGAATGCGGCGCACCAGATCCATGCCATCAGCGCCGCCCGCCAGCGCCATATCGGGCTCGTGCAGGTATTCCTGAGGCAGCGTGTTCATGGAGCTCTGGTTGACATAAGGCGGGTTGCAGATGATGAGGTCGTATTGTGCCTGGGCAGGCAGGGCGTTGAACAGATCGCTTTGCAGAGCGTGCACTTGTTCTTCCATGCCATGCAGGGCGATATTTTTGCGTGTGACTGCCAGCGCGTCGGCAGACAGATCCACGGCATCGACTTCAGCTTCCGGGAACGCATAGGCGGTCAGAATGGCCAGGCAGCCTGACCCGGTGCAAAGATCCAGCGCACGTGCCACAGGGCCTTCCACCCAGGGCTGCAGGGATTCTTCCAGCAGTTCAGATATGGGGGAGCGGGGCACAATGACGCGCTCATCCACCAGAAAGCGGTGGCCCTGAAGCCAGGCTTCTCCGGTCAGGTAGGCTGCAGGCAGGCGTTCGACACAGCGTCGCTCCACGGTGTGCAGAAAACGCTCACGTTCTTCCTGCAGCACGCGGGCATCCAGAAATGGTTCAAGGGTGTCCAGTGGCAGACCCAAGGTGTGCAGCAGCAGATAAACCGCTTCGTCCCAGGCGTTGTCGCTGCCGTGGCCGAAGCTGAGTCCGGCGCTATGGAAGCGGCTGATGGCGTAGCGCAACAGGTCGCGCAGAGTCTGTAATTCCGCCAGAGGGGCGGAGAGCGGAGAGGGCATGGCGGGTGAATCCTTGACAGGCGTTTTACAGCAGCGCACAGGCAGGGCAGGTTGGTGCGCCCCCTGACCAGGCCGCTGCTGAAATAAGCGAAACCAGGATTTTACGACGTATGCGCGTCAACGGGCGCGGCAGCGGCCCAGGCGGAGGCTGCTGCGTACTGGAAGGTAAGAATCAGGCGGTGTGTTCCTGGGCAAGCAGCTCATTCCAGTCGCTGAAGACAAAATGCGCAGGCAGGCCCGCCAGGGCAGGGTCTGCATAACCGGCCTGGTGCAGAACGAAGCGCACTCCTGCGGCACGTGCGCATTCGGCATCCACCGATGTATCGCCGAAATACAGGCACTGATCGGGAGTCAGGCCCAGCATGCGTATGGTTTCCAGCAGGGGAACGGGGGAAGGCTTGGGCTGAGACCAGGTATCGCAGCCGGTGATGAAGTCGAACAGATCATGAATGCCGAACTTGCGCGTGGCCGTCAATGCGCCCGCATGGCCTTTGTTGGTGCAGATTCCCATCGGCAGACCGCCTGCGCGGCAGGCTTGCAGCACCTCAAGCGCCCCTTCGTAAACCCGGGTGTGCTGCAGATCGAGCTTGGCGGCGTTGGCGAGATAGCCCTTATTCAAAGGGGTGAAATCGGCGGGCGCATTCCAGCCCATATCGGCCACAATGGCGCGCAGAATGCCTTCGACCGTTCCATGCATGTTGTCGGGGAAATAATCGTCTGGAACCTTCCCCAGCCCGGCTTGCTCAAGCGTCATGCGCATGCCTTGCAGGATATCACCCGCGCTGTCTATCAGCGTGCCGTCGAGGTCAAAAACCACGCCACGGACATCGTTTTCAGTGAACAGGGGATGCAGGTAAGAATCGTTTTTCATGGACAAGGGTATTCAGGATGAATCGGTGCCTGGCAGCAACTTCAACCAGGCAAGGCAGCGCCAACGGGCTGGCTGCCAAGTGGTCATCATTGTAGGGGAGGCCCAAAAAAAACCCGCAAAGCCGTACGCCATGCGGGTTTACGAATACGGTTTGTCCATGGTGCGAACGGAGAGATTTGAACTCTCACGCCTTGCGGCGCTGGAACCTAAATCCAGTGCGTCTACCAATTCCGCCACGTTCGCTATAAAAGACACTGCTTTCCTTGCAGAAAGGCAGCCCATTAGTGTAGCGTAGCGAAGTCATAACCTGCAAGTGAGGCACTGGGCAGGGTCAGCGCTTTCCGGGCGTTTTCCTGCATCAAGAGCATTGCTTCAGCGAGGCTGCGGCGCTCTGCGTTGAGAGGCATCGGCAAGGTGCGCCGGATGCGCTATCGGGCGGATGCGGTGTCGCGCCTCAGTTTCCGGTAAAATAACCGGTTCAATCTTTTATTTACCATCAAATTAAATAGGTCCCGAATGCAGCCCGTGGTTGAAAAATTGTCCGGCCTTGAGCGCCGTGTTGATCTGGTCGTTTCGCTTGAGGACGTCGAAAAGGAAGTGCAGGCCCAGCTAAAACGCGTCGC
>JAAZDZ010000525.1 GCA_012512545.1 Alcaligenaceae bacterium
GAAGTCAAGCTGGGCGTAATACCCGGCTTTGGCGGCACCCAGCGGCTGCCGCGGGCGGTCGGCAAGGCCAAGGCCATGGATCTCGTTCTCACAGGCCGCATGATGGACGCCGACGAGGCCGAACGCTGCGGCCTGGTGGCGCGCATTGTCCCGGTAGACCGCCTGCTGGATGAGGCCATGGAAGCTGCCGCGACCATCGCTTCGTATTCCCTGCCGTCCATCATCATGGCAAAGGAATGCGTCAATGCCGCTGATGAAGGCACGCTGAACGAAACCCTGATGTACGAACGTCGCAATTTCCACGCTCTGTTCGCTACAGAAGACCAGAAGGAAGGCATGGCTGCCTTCGTCGAGAAGCGCAAACCGGACTTCAAGCACCAGTAATAGCCTGTCACGCGCCGCTGGTACTGCTGGCGGCGCATGGTGTTGCATTTATGGCTATGTCCGCTTGCGACATATTCTGAAAAAAAGCTATACTCCTTGGGTTTGCCGAGAGCTAGGTAAATAAAGTTCAAAGTATGGAAGACCATAGTCCTATAGTCCTTACCGACGAAGAACGGGCCAGAATCGGTCGGCGTGCGAACCAGGGCCTTAAACGGGCATTGGTTGCGCAGGCGGGCATGGCTGTATTCGCGGTTGTGCTGGCAGGGCTTGTGGCAGGTGGCAATGCGGCCTTGTCGGCGCTGGTAGGTGCTGCCTCATATTTCGTACCCAATGCGCTTTTTGCTCTCAGGTTGCTTACTGGCACTTTTGGCCCCATGAAGGCAGGCCCCATGGCGTTTTTCTGGGGTGAAGCCTTCAAGCTGGGTACTGCCACGCTTATTCTCGGGCTTGCTGCCTGGAATGGCGAAGGCTGGCTGGTCTGGCCGGCCCTGCTTCTGGGTCTGCTGTGTGTGTTGAAAGGGTATGTGCTGCTGCTGGCTTTCCGTAAGCTGCCGTAGCGTTGATTGGTTTCGGGGAATTCTCCGGTTTGTATTTACAGGATAAGGTTTCAGATGGCTGTCGCTGCTGATATTTCGCCCCAGTCTTACTACATCCAGCATCACCTGGTTCACCTGAACAATATTGGTGAGAAACAGTCGGCAGTCGCCAACTTTGCTGTCATCAACTTCGACTCCCTTTTCTGGTCCATCCTGACAGGCGCCATTGTCCTGTTCTTCCTGTGGCGTGCGGCTTCCCGTGCTACAGCGGGTGTGCCAGGCCGGTTCCAGATGGCTGTCGAAATGCTGGTCGATATGGTCGAAGACCAGGCCAAGAACATCGTTCCCAACGAAACCAGCCGCAAATTCGTGTCGCCGCTGGCGCTTACCGTATTCCTGTGGGTGGTTCTCATGAACACCCTCGACCTGGTCCCCGTCGATCTCATGCCCTGGATCCTCAAGGTGACCGGTCTGGGCGCCGAGCATGGCGACCCCGTCTACTACCATCGTATTCTTCCCACCGCCGACCTCAACATCACCCTGGGCATGGCCCTTGGCGTGCTGCTGGTGGTGTTGTACTACGGCATCAAGATCAAAAAGCCCGGTGGCTATGTCAAGGGTCTGTTTACCGGCCCCTTCCATGCCAGCGGCATCGGCGCGGTGATTCTGGCTCCTGCCAACCTGCTCATGAATCTTATCGAGTATGCCGC
>JAAZDZ010000526.1 GCA_012512545.1 Alcaligenaceae bacterium
ACCCAGCCCCGGCCTGAGCACGGCCCGCGACATCTGGCGCTTGCCACCAAAACCGGGTTCGCGCGTCACCAGAAAGCCCGCTGCGGCCAGATCGCGTCTGACCTGACCTGCGCTGCACCAGGTTGCCGCCGTCGCGCCCGGACTGGCCATGCGCACCAGTTGCCCGAACAGCGAACGCGACCACATGGCCGGATTATGGGCCGGAGAAAAGCCGTCCAGGAAGAAAGCATCCGCCCGGGCTTCCACCTGGCGCGCCAGATATTCCACCCGCCCAAAAGCCAGGGTCAGGGTCAGGCGGCCCCCTTCAAATTCCAGCCTGTGCAAGCCCGGCAACAAAGGCGGCCACTCAGCCAGCAGGGCATCGGCCATATCGCGCAACACGCCTGCGTGGCCCGCCAGCGCAACAGCCAGATCTTCCCGGGAAAAAGGATGCGCTTCGAAAGACAGCACATGCAGCCGCTGCGGACGTTGGGGGCAGTCGCGCCACGCCTGCCAGAGCGCCAGGAAATTATTGCCCAGGCCAAAACCTGTTTCACAAACGGTGAAGCTTTCCCGGCCCGCCCAGCGTTCAGGCAGGCCATTGCCCCGGATGAAGACGTAGCGCGCCTGGGCCAGTGCGCCAGCGCGCGCGTGATAGACATCGCCATAAAGCGTGCTGACAGGCGTGCCGAGGGGATCAAAATCCAGCCGCCCCGGCTGCAGGGATTGGCGGCCCGGTTTCATGAGCCACACGGGACCATATCGGTCATATGGCTCACGTACAATGCAAGTGAACTTTCCGAGAGTGTCCGATGAACCAGGAACATGTCATGCAGTCCTTACGCCTTCCCTTGAGTGAATGCCTTGATGCCGCCGTTACAGCGGCCCACGCGGCGGCTGCCATTCTACAGTCATACGCCAACAACCGGGCCGAGCTTGTGATTGACACCAAGATGCGCAACGACCTGGTTTCGCAGGCTGACCGCGAAGCCGAACATGCCATCATCGACATTCTGCTGGAACGCACCCCGCAACTGGGCATCGTGGCCGAAGAAAGCGGCGGCAAGCCGTCCGACATCGCCACCTGGTATATCGACCCGCTGGACGGCACGACCAACTTCCTGCATGGCATTCCGCATTACGCGGTTTCCATCGGCCTGATCGCGCACGCAGGCTCCAAAGTCAACAGCGACGAACCTCTGGAACGCGACACGCCTGTCATCGGCGTGGTTTACGACCCCAACCGTGAAGAACTCTTCACTGCCCTGCATGGCGTCGGCGCCTGGCTGCATGGCCGCCGCATCCAGTGCTCGCGCGCCGACAACCTGGAAGACTCCGTTGTCGCGACCGGCTTCCCATTCCGGGATTTCTCCTTCTCCGACGAATACATGCCCACGCTGCACCACGCCATCCGACACACGCGCGGCATCCGGCGCCAGGGGGCCGCTGCGCTGGATCTTGCGTGGGTGGCCTGCGGTCGCTACGATGCCTACTGGGAAATGGGGCTGGCTCCATGGGATGTCGCCGCAGGCACCTTGCTGGTACGCGAGGCGGGCGGCGTCTGCGAAGACATCTTCCATACCGACCCATGGCCGATAGGCGGCTATCTTTATGCCGGCAACGAACACACAGCCCCGGCGCTGGACGCCATGATCCGGCCCCACATGAAACCTCGCTGAAACGCTTAAAACAGGAGCGGCCCACCATGAATCTGGTTGAATCCATCGTCGGCTGGCAGGATGAAATCGCCCGCATCCGCCGCGATATCCACCAGCACCCGGAACTCGCCTACGAAGAAGTCCGCACTGCCGGGCGGGTGGCCAGCCTGCTGGAATCCTGGGGCATCCCTGTGACTCGCGGGCTGGGCATTACAGGTGTGGTGGGCACGATCAAGGGCCACAAGGACAACGGCCGCGCCATCGGCCTGCGCGCCGATATGGACGCCCTGCCAATGCAGGAGCTCAACACGTTTGAGCACGCCAGCCGCCACGAAGGAAAAATGCACGCCTGCGGGCACGACGGCCACACAGCCATGTTGCTGGCTGCGGCCCGGCATTTGGCGCACAGTCGCGACTTCGAAGGTACGGTCCACGTCATCTTTCAGCCTGCCGAAGAAGGCCATGGCGGCGCCAAAGCCATGATAGACGACGGCCTGTTCGACCGCTTTCCCATGGACGCCGTATTCGGCATGCACAACTGGCCCGGTATGGAAGCCGGCAGCTTCGGCCTGACACCCGGCCCCATCATGGCGTCCAGCAACACCTTCGGCATCCTCGTTGAAGGCCGGGGCGCGCATGGCGCCATGCCCAATCTGGGCGCCGACCCCGTCATCGCCGCCGTGCAGATCGTGCAAAGCCTGCAGACCATCATTTCCCGCAACCGCGACCCTCTCGACCCTGCCGTGCTCAGCGTCACCCAGGTGCATGCGGGCTCGGCGGATAACGTCATCCCCACCGATGCCATCATTCGCGGTACGGTACGCACGTTTTCCGACGCCACGCTCGATCTCATCGAAGCCCGCATGCAAGCCGTGTGCGAACAAACCGCTACGGCACTGGAATGCAAGGCCACGCTCGACTTTCAGCGCAAATACCCGCCCACCATCAACACCGCAGCCGAAACCGAATTCTGCGCAAAAATAATGGAAAGCATCGTCGGCGCGCAGCGGGTGAACCGCAATGTAACGCCTTCGATGGGCGCCGAAGACTTTGCCTTCATGCTTCAGCACAAACCGGGCTGCTACGTGTGGATAGGCAATGGCGACGGCGCGCACCGCTCAGCAGGCCATGGCATGGGGCCTTGCACGCTGCACAACGGCTCATACGACTTCAACGACGAACTCATTCCCCTGGGTGGCACTTACTGGGTCGAACTGGCCCGGCAATGGCTGGCCAACCCCAACCACAGCACAAACTCCGCAAACCGGTAAAATGCTGAAGCCGCTGCCTGCCCGCTGCCTGGCCATTCCGCCAGCTGCGGCCGCAAGCGCGCGGCAAGCCCGTGGCAACCCTTGGCGCCACACAACGCGGAGCCGCTACGTGAGCACGGAAAACAGTCTCCTCCCCCCTAAAGACAGGCAGCCGGTGCTGCGCGTCATTCCCATGCCCAAAGATGCCAACCTCCACGGCGACGTTTTTGGCGGATGGATTATGGCGCAGGTCGATCTTGCCGGTTCCGTACCCGCCGCACGCCGCGCTGGGGGACGCATCGCAACCATTGCGGTCAACGCCTTTCTTTTCAAACAACCAGTCTTCGTCGGCGATCTGCTCAGTTTTTACGCTGAAATCGTCAAAGCGGGGCGCACCTCTGTCACCGTGCTGGTTGAGGTCTATGCCGAACGCAATCGCCTCGAAACCGAAGTGGTGAAAGTCACTGAAGCCACACTGACTTACGTCGCCACCGACGAAAATCGCCGCAGCCGTCCGCTGCCCCCCTGCTGACATTCCGGAAAGTTTCATGGTGGATCAGAAACAAGATCATTCCCAGCCGGTCACCATCCCGCGCCGCCTGGACCCGGAAGACGCTCAGCAGGCGTTGCAGGAGCTGCAGAGCATCCTCAAACG
>JAAZDZ010000527.1 GCA_012512545.1 Alcaligenaceae bacterium
TCCCTGGGCGGGTCGATGAGCATGCGGTCGAAATGCCCCAGATCGCGCAGCCACGCCACGTCCACCTCAAAGAGATTAAGGGTTGCGAACCGGGTTTTGTCCTGCAGGCCATGCGCGGCCGCCCCTTCCAGCGCCCGGCTGGTCAGGGCGCTGCTGCCTTCTATTCCCACTACTTCGCGGGCGGCTGTCGCCAACGGCAGCGTGAAGTTGCCCAGGCCACAGAACAGATCGGCCACCCTGTCATCAGGCTGGACGTCCAGCAGGGAAAGCGCCCGCGCCACCAGGCTGCGGTTGATATACGGATTGACCTGGGTGAAGTCAGTCGGCCGGTACTGCATGCGCAAGCCATAATCAGGCAAGGTGTAGGCCAGCAGGCCGGCATCGTCCGGGTTGAGCAAATGCACGCTGTCCGGCCCCTTGGGCTGCAGCCACCACGATACATTCCAGCGTTCGGCGAATGCCCGGAGAATATCGAGATCCTGGCCGGTAAGGGGTTCCATATGGCGCAACACCAGCGCGGTACAGCGGTCGCCCACCGCCACTTCAATCTGGGGAATCCGGTTTGGTGTAGACAATGCCTCTACCATGCGGCGCAGGGGTACCAGCATGTCCGAAACATGCCGGGGCATCACATGGCATTCAGTCATATCGGCCACATAGCTGCTGTGACGCTCGCGGAAACCCACCAGCACCCCGCCCTTGCGAGGCACCAGCCGCACGGACAGACGGGCCCGGTAACGATAACCCCAGGCGGGGCCGTGCATGGCTGGCAGGATAATCGCCGGTTTCAGCTTGCCGATATGGCTGAACGCGTCTTCCAGGACACGCTGCTTGATGGCCACCTGGGCCTGCGGCTCAAGGTGCTGCATGGCGCAGCCGCCGCATACCCCGAAATGGGGACACAGCGGTTGCACCCGTTGCGAAGACGCCCGCAATACGCGTTCAGTCCGCGCTTTTTCGTAAGAAGGCTTGCGCCGCACAATGCTTGCCTCGACACGCTCGCCCGGCAGTGCTCCTTCCACGAAAACCACTTTGCCATCGCGATGAGCCACGCCGCGCGCTTCAAGATCAAGCGACTCAATATCCAATACTTCTGAAGTCATGTTGAAAAGAGAGATTCTGGAATGCAGCCGGGCATTTTACCTTGCCTGGGCACAATGCCCGATGGAAATCAGGATGCGGCTTTGCCCGAAGCGCGTTCTGCGCGGGCAGCCTCACGCTGTTGTTTGCGTTCTTCGAGTGCCTCGGCGCGCTTTTGCGCTTTTTCAGCGCGATCCTTCAGATAGACAACTACCCTGGCCTGCTGACCGGCATCCAGAGAACCCCACACGGCAATCCATTTTTCGTCAATCTGGCGACGCTCAGCCTGCCACTTGGCGCGCTGCTCATCAGCCTGTTTCAGCGCCTGCGCGGGGTCAAAGGAATCCGCCTTGAAGAGGTTGCTGCGGGCTTCACGCGCTTCTTTTACGCGTTCTTTGCGGTTTTCCCGTAAATCCTTAGCGGCCTTGCGCGCATCTTCAATCAGTTTGAGCTGATCTTCGTTCAGGCCCATGCCATCGACAAAGTCGCGGCTGACTACGCCATAACCCGGCACAATCAGACCGGCGCGACGCATGTGGCCGTGGCGCTGACCACGCATGCCTTTGCCGCCATGCTCAAACCCGTGCATTTTATGGAAGCCGTGGTGGCCATGATGATGGTGGAAACCGTGATGAGGGTGGCCGCCACGATCGTGGGAGCGCGAGGGCGCGTCGGCAAACGCAGCCCCCGAAATGGCCAGTGCGGCGCCCAGAACAGCCAGCTTGATGCCTTGAGAAGAGATTGTTTTGTTCATGACAGGTCCTTCGTTGCTCATGTTGTTTGGAACCTGCATTGTGGAGCGCGACCCGTTACCTTGGTGTTTCGCGCCTGCCCGCGCTTTTTTCAGACGGTTTCGCAAGCGGCTGGCGTCACGCCTGCCAGAGATCGAGATATTCGCGCCATTGCTCGCCTTCGATCTGCTGCAGTGAACTGCGCACCAGCTCGATTTCCGCTTCGTAGGCTTCGATATCCAGTTCGCCCCGCATCAGCCTGAAGCGGCAATACACCAGCCAGGTGTTGACCACATCGGTTTCGCAGTAGGCCCGCACTTCAGCGCGGCGGCCTTGCGACCAGGCTTTCCAGACCTGGCTGCCATCCATGCCCATTTTGCCGGGAAAGCCGCAAAGCCGGGCCAGATCGTCCAGTGGCGCATTGGCCCTGCCGTTGTACTTGGCCAGGAGATCCATGAGGTCGATATGCCTTTGATGATATCGGCCAATGTAATTGTTGAACTTGAAATCGCGATCGTCTTCGCCGAGATCCCAATAGCGGGCCGCCTGCACCCCATGGATGAGGCAGCGATAGTGCAGCACCGGAAGATCGAAGCCAGAGCCATTCCAGCTGACCAGACGCGGCGTATAGCGTTCGATGGTCTTGAAGAAACCACTGAGCAGGGTGGGCTCCGGGTCGTCTTCCTTGCCCAGAGAACGCACCCGGAAGCCGTTGTCGTCGCGAAACACGCAGCCAATGGCCACCACCTTGTGCAGGTGCAGCGGCAGAAAATCATTGCCATGCGATTCGCGCCGTGCGGCCAGAGCCAGTTCGATGACGGCGTCATCTTCCAGCCCCTGCCATTCCGGGTTCAGGCGGCGCAGCGCCAGCGCATCGGGAATAGTTTCCAGATCGAAGACCAGGCAGGGAGTCATCGCGCTGGCAGATAGGACAGCGGGTTCACGGCTGTGCCACTGCGACGGATCTCAAAGTGCAGCCGTGGCGAGGTGGTGTCGGTCTGCCCAAGCA
>JAAZDZ010000528.1 GCA_012512545.1 Alcaligenaceae bacterium
ATTCTGGCTCATCACGAAGCTCCGGCAGAGAAAGGTCAGTCACACCCACTCTATAAGAAAGCCGGAGCAAGAACGCCAGCCAGGCCAGCAAATGTCCAGTGTGTGTTGTACGTAATCAGGGCGAGCACCCGCTCAACCTTGAGATACGTCGGCAAGATTGTTGTTATATAAATATTTGCATAAATATGCAGGTGTTTATATAATCCTCATATGAAGCCACTTCGTTTCATCGATTCCAGTCAGAAAGATCTGCGCGACATGCCCGCCACTGTGCGTCAAGCACTTGGCCTTGATCTGATGGCTGTGCAATACGGCGGTGAGCCGAGAGACCTCAAAGCCAGATCTTGACCTGGCAACCAATCGCTACAAGCGACTTGTTGGAGCATTGAAATGAAAGACATCACAATCACCGAAGGCAGTGGCAACGTCTTCCTTGATCTTGGCTTTGAGCCCGCGGAGGCAGAGGTGATGAAGCTACGCGCCGAAGTCATGATTCGTACGGCCCAGCAATTGAAGGAGCGCGGCTGGACGCAAGCCGAGGCAGCGCGGCACCTTGGCATCACTCAGCCCCGTGTGTCCCGTTTGCTAAAGGGTAAAGTTGAGGATTTCAGCCTTGATATGCTGCTTACGTTGGCGGCGCGTGCGGGCCTTCATGCGGAACTGCGGATGAGTGTCTGACAGCAAGAGCCGCTCCATGAAACGTCAGGCTCATTGCACGTGCGTGCGGCAGGTCATTCCGCCTCAGGCTCGTAGCTTGTTATCCAAGGAAAAAAATGGCCGCATCGCCGGGCAGCCAACGGGGAGTATCCGCTCAACCCCTCAGCACCTCATCCACACTGCCAGCATCAAACAGGCGATCCAGCCAACCTTCAATCTGTTCCGATGACGCGGCAGAAATAACCCGAACAGCCTCCGGGGGCAGCGCCCCAAAGCGCTTGGCCAGCAACCGCTGCAAGAGCTGGGCCTCACCCTGCACAATCCCCTCTCGCAAGCCTTCCTGCAAGCCCCTTTGGCGACCTTCCTGTATCCCTTCCTGCAAACCTTTTTGACGGCCTTCTTGTATCCCTTCCTGCAAGCCCTTTTGATGGCCTTCCTGGCGCAGGTAATATCCCCAGTCTCTGGTATGAGTTGTCAGCATAGTAGTGATCTCCGACAAATCCGTGGCGGACGATAAATCGATTGTATCTGGCAAAGAACGCGGCAGCAGCACATGGCGCGCCCATAAAAAGAAGGGAGTGATCGGCCTTGAACACCGACTGAGGATGTCGGGTTTTGCTGAATTCTGACGCGATACTTGTATTTCGATATCAATATAATAGAATGATACCGTTGGTGCTTAGTTGTGGGGAAATACCAAATGGCAAATGTAAATGTAAGAAATCTGCCTGATGAGGTGCATCGGGCCATCCGAATCCAGGCAGCCCGGAACGGTCGCAGCACCGAGGCTGAAATCCGCGCCATCTTGGAGCAGGCCGTGAAGCCCGAGGGCCGCATGAAGCTTGGTTCGTTCTTGGCGTCGGCTGCACGCGAAGCAGGCGGCCTGACCGATGAGGAACATGCATTATTTGAAAGTGCGCGTATCAAGTCTCCGGCCCGTGCGGTGAGCTTCGAATGATTTTGCTCGATACCAACGTGGTTTCAGAACCGCAACGCCAGAAGCCCAATGCTCGCGTCATTGACTGGCTTGACGCGCAAGCGCCGGAAACGCTCTATCTGTCTGCAATCACGGTAGCTGAACTGCGTGCGGGTATCGCCTTGATGCCGACAGGAAAGCGTCGGGCCGTCTTGCATGAATATCTAGAAATGCGCCTGCTGTCCATGTTCGCGAACAGGGTGCTGTCGTTCGATATGGCTTCCACAAAGGCATACGCCCAACTGCTGGCCAGGTCTCGCGCTGCTGGCCTGGCAGTCGAAACTGCCGATGCTTTCATTGCAGCCATCGCCCTCGCCAACGGCTTTATTGTCGCCACCCGCGACACCACCCCTTTTGAGGCGGCAGGTGTTGCCGTCATCAACCCTCAGA
>JAAZDZ010000529.1 GCA_012512545.1 Alcaligenaceae bacterium
CGCCCCAAGCCCGGCCACGGTAAAGCGATCTGCGGCAATCCATGCCAGAACCATGCCGGCAAACCCGATCCACAGCAATTCGTAGCGCCCGCGCAAAATGCCTGAAAAATCGCCCATCGACCACGCCAGCAGGGACGCCAGCATATTGAAGCGATAGGCAAAGAACGTGGTGACGGCCCCGATCACACCCGCCAGCATGAGACCGATCAGCGGTACAAGCAGCGGGTCGCGCAGCGGCACTAAACGAAGAATGCGCAGAAACAGTGCCGTTCCTGCCAGGGCAAACACTGCCGCAACCAGCATTTTTGCGGTGATCGGCCATTCTGGCGCCAACAGGGTCACGGCCAGAAAGCCCAGGCTGGCAGATTCCACCGTGCCGATTGTGGAGGGCTCGACAAAACGGTTGCGCACAATCATCTGCATGACCAGCCCGGCGATGGCCATGGAAGCGCCCGCAAGAATAACGGCCAGCGTGCGCGGAACACGGCTGGCCAGCAGTATCTGGACAGAGCGGTTTTCAGAACCCGACGCCCACAGCGACGCGATGGAGACATCGCTGACGCCAATAAAAAGAGAAGTGATTCCCAACCCGATCAGGCAGAGAATGCCAAGCAACATGAATCGCAAGCGCTAATCCTTCTTTGCTGAAGCCCTGCGCTTATTTCGAAGCCGAAATGGCCTCAAGAACCTGATCGGCAAGCATCATGACGGACTCATAACCATGCATGACGGTATACGCCGCCACGGGGTCAAGGTAGACGACCTGGTTATTCTTCCAGGCGGTGGTCTGGCGCACCAGTTCGTTATCGAGCAGCTGCTGCGCGGCGCCCGTCCGGCCGATGCCTGCGTCGCGGTCGATCACAAACAGCCAGTCGGGGTTGGTCTCAAGAATGAACTCAAACGATACGGCATCGCCGCCGTGGAAGCGGTCGTCGATGTTGTCGAGCACCGGCTTGAAGCCCGCCTCAGAAAACACCCAGCTGACCCGCGATCTGGGCCCATAGACCCCGAGTTTGCCTGCGTTGGTGACCAGCACAATGGCTGTGCTGTCGTTGGCCGCCGTAGCCGCGCGCAGCTGGTCGAATTTTTCGTCAATGGAAGCATTCAGTTCAGCGGCACGCTGCTGCTTACCAAAGATTTCGCCCAAGGTCGAAATATTGCGCTTCACATTGGTGAGAAAGTCGGCATTATCGACCGTCAGGTCGATGGTTGGCAAAATACGGTTCAGGTCGCCGAATTTCACTGCTGAGCGGCCACCGATAATCATCAGGTCAGCTCCGGCGGCGGCAATGGCTTCGTAATTGGGTTCCTGCAGGGTGCCGGTGTTGATGTATTCCTTGCCCGTGTATTTCTTGAGATAGGATGGATATAGGAGAGTGCCGTCCGGCACACCGGCGATTTCCACACCCAAAGCGTCAAGAATATCAATCACGGCGACATCCTGCACCAGAACACGCTTGGGCGCTTCCTGCAGCACAAGTTCGCCTTGCGCATGCTTAATTGCGATTTCCTGCCCTGCCGCGGGAGACCCTCCCAGCCC
>JAAZDZ010000530.1 GCA_012512545.1 Alcaligenaceae bacterium
GACCCGCCATCATGGCGTCGAATTGCCGCAGGATTTCCGCATGATTCAGAAAAGGAATCTGCTCGCCGTGCGCAAGCCAGCCCCGCACGGTACCGGCCATGCCGCTCAACCAGTCAAACTCCGGCGTCTCGAAGCCGATTTTGTCGCGTCGATCCAGCACATCGTCGGGGATGATGCCGCGCATGGCGGCGCGAAACACATGCTTGGTTTCCCCCTGGTGGGAAATCAGGTAATCCTCCGGCAACGACAACAGCAGTCTGGCCATGGGCAATGTCAGAAAAGGCAGCCGGCTTTCCACTGAAAACTGCATGGAGTTGCGGTCGCCCTCGCGCAGATAGCCGGGCAGAAAGCGCTGTTGCAGCGAATGGCCCATGCTTTCCATGACCCGCCGCCCGCGCGCTTCGGGCTGCCGGATTGAACGCGCGTAGCGCAGGCTCACATTGGCTTCGCGCAGAATGCCTGCGTTCAGCCAGGGCGGGGCGGGTGCCCGTCCAGAATAGCGCCTGGCAAGGTGGAACAGCGTATCAGGCAGAGCGGCTGCCGCCAGATACTGCCAGGCTTGCCGATAGCGGCGGCTTGGCCAGCGCGACCATTGGTAGGCGAAACGCTGGGCGTCGAACAGGCGGCCTTGTTCCAGCAGGCTCAACAGGCGTTCGCCGGGAAAGCCGCTATAGCCCGCCAGCAGCTCGTCGGCGCCCTGGCCTTCCAGCGTCACCGTGACGCCGTGCTCGCGCGCCAGCTGGTAGACACGGAATTGCGCGTAGACGGAGGTGCTCATAAAGGGTTCGCCCTGCAGCGCAATCAGGGTTTCCAGATCGCGCGCCAGGTCGCCCGCACCTGCCGCCACTTTGTGGCCAATGGCGCCTGTGTGCTGGTTGATGCGGTCAATCCAGCGTTCTTCAGAGCGGGGATGGTCGGTGGCGATATAACTGAACGTATGCAGGGGAAGATCGGGCCGCAGATGACGGATGGCGCAGACAATGGCCGAAGAATCCACCCCTCCCGACAATGTGGCGCCCAGAGGCACGTCGCTGCGCAAATGCAGTTCCACGCTGCGCAGAAATTCCTCGCGCACGGCCTGAACGGCATCGTCAAAGTTCAATTGGGAATGCTGGCGGGTGTCGGGCTGCCACCAGGGCCGCTGCACAATTTCGCCAGGGGTTTCAATATTGAACTCGAACCAATGGCCGGGGCGCAGGGTCTGCACATCCTCAATAAAGGTGTCCTGGCTGTTGTCGTAGTCGCCGTGCGCCAGGTAGTCGTAGCAGCGCTGCCAGTTGGCCCGCGGTGCCTCGCCGTGTTGCAGCGCCAGAAGCGCGGCCATCTCGGAGGCGAACAGCAGGCGATCCTTGCGTTGCGAATAATAAAAGGGCTTGATGCCGAAGCCGTCGCGGGCGACGCTCAGAGTTCTGCGCAGGCAGTCGTAGACCACGAAGGCGAACATGCCTTCCAGGCGCTGCAGGCAGTCCTCGGCCTGCCAGTGCGCCCATGCTGCCAGCAGGACTTCCGTATCCGAACGCGAATTGAAACGCATGCCCAGCGCCGTCAGTTCGCGGCGCAATTCGCGGTAATTGTAGATTTCTCCATTGAAAATCAGCCGGTAGCGGCCGCAGGGCGATGCCATGGGCTGGCGGGCCAGATCGCTGAGGTCGATGATGGAAAGCCGGGTATGGCCCAGGGCCAGTCTCCCTGCTCCAGTGTCGATATAGTGGCAGTCGCTGTCATTAGGGCCGCGCAGGCGCAGCGTATGCAGAGAGGACTGCAGATTGCGTTCCAGATGCAAAGGGGGGGCGGACCACCATCCGCCAGTAATGCCACACATGGAGTGCTCCTGTACTGTATTTAGGACACTAGATAGAAACGTCGTCGGCCAGTGGCTGAGTGACGGGCTCGGGGCGCCGCAGGGCACCCTTCACAATGACAATGAAATAGAGGGAATAGAGCAGAAGCTCGTGCGCCACATAGAGCTTCAGAAAATCCTCAATCGGCAGGCTGCTGCCCAGGGAGAGCGTGATAACGACGCTGAAAAAATACAGCGCCTGCCATTGCACGCTGCTTTTGATGTTGTGATTCAGCGCCAGCACGACAGTCAGCGGGCTGACGATGAAACGGATGCCGACGGCCAGGGAAAGCAGCCCGGCATAGCGGCCGGCCTCTGTCCATGTGGCGCCAAAGACAAACGTGAACAATTCAACGCCAAACAGGCTGAGCAGCACGACAAAGGGAATGGCAATGGCCGTCAGCACGGCCGCAGCGCGCAGCACATAGGGCAGAATGCCGTCCGCATCTTCGTTGTTCATGCGGGCAATGCGCTGATGCAGCACCTGGGCGATGGCACTTGAAATCAGGAACAATGGCAGGGCCAGCACGCGCTGGGTGAAGCTGAACAGCCCGGTAACGTTGGACGAAAAAGTATGGCTCACGATCAGCAGCACCACCATGAAGGCGCTGCTGTCCAACACGCTGCCCCAGGTGGAAAGCAGGGGGAACCGTTTGTAATAGCGCGCGTTGGCCGCCATCCGTTGGCGGTTGATGTGCGGTCGGCCGAGCCGCAACGACGCCAGGTTGCTGCGTAACAGCATCCACACGCCCACGCACTGCCCCAGCAGCCAGCCCCAGATCAGGCCCCCGCCGTGCAAGCCGCCATAGCCCAGCCCGCATTGGGCCGAGCCTGCTGCCGTTCCCTGGGCAGCCCGGCTGACGGCCAATTGCGGAAAGCGCCCGCAGCGGTTGTTCCAGAGCGACAGTATCTGGAACGACGTGGTGACGAAGACGGCGACGGGCAGCAGGTACAGCCAGTCGCCATGCAGCGTTTCCAGCCAGCTGGCAGGCAGGCTGCCGTAAGACACCGCAATCAGCAGCGCCAGTGTGGCGCACAGCGAGGTCAGAATCAGCCAGGACAGGGCCACGATATTCAGGGCGTCCTCGTCTGCCGGGGGCAGCAGAATGGCCTGCTCGTAGCGGGCCGCGCCCACACCCGAAATGACAGTACTTACCGACAGGAACAAGGCCAGGGCGGCAAAATCCTCCGGCACATACAGTCGCGTGAGAACCGGGCTGAGCAGGATGGGAATCGCCTGCGCAACCACGGAGCCGGTCATGAGCGCTGCAACGTGCCCCAGAAACCGCTGTCTGCGCAACCCGGACAGCCTGTTGCGCAGCGCCTGCGCGCAGCGGCTGCCGATCACTGGGCAACCTGCAAAACGGGGCGGGGCGTGGCTGCCCGCTGGATCTGGGCGGCAGGCAATGCGGCTTCCTGCAGCACCTCTGTCAGCACAGCGCAGCAGGCGTCGATTTCATCGTCGCGCAAAGTGGGGTGAACCAGAAACATCAGCGCGCTCTGGCCCAGCCCTTCCGCGTTCGGCAGACGGCAGGCAGGGCGCATGCCGGTGCCGTCAAATGCGCTTTCTCGATAGATTTCGGGGCAGGAGCCGGTGTAGCAGGGCACGCCGCGCACTTGCAGAGCCGCCTGGATGCGGTCGCGTCCCCAATCGGGTTTCAGGCGGGCGTGATCCGCGAAGACATAGCATTTGTAGGCTGCGTGAACAATGTGGTCGGGCACCACCGGCACCCGCAGGCCAGGCAGGGCAGCGGCCGTTTCCCAGAGCCTTTGCGCATGGTGCCGCCGCCGCTCGCTCCAGGCAGGCAGGCGGCGCAGTTGAATGCGGCCGATTGCGGCCTGCACCTCCATCATGCGGGCATTGGTGCCAAAGCTGTGGTGCAGCCAGCGAAAGCCAGCGGGCGAACTGTGGGCCGCCAGGGCCTGGCGGCTTTTCCCGTGGTCTTTGAACGCCCAGGCGCGCGCTTCGAGAATGGGGTCGTTGGTGGTGATCATGCCGCCTTCGCCACCCGTGCTCAGGATTTTGTCCTGGCAGAACGACCAGGCCGCAATGTGCCCCAGCGAACCCACTGGCCTGCCTTTGTAAAAGGCGCCATGGGCCTGTGCGCAATCCTCGATGACATCCAGCGCGTGCTCATGGGCCAGTGCCATGATGGGGTCCATGTCGCAGGGCCAGCCTGCCAGATGCACGCAGATGATGGCCCGGGTGCGCGGGCTGAGCACGGCGGCGATGCTTTCGGCGGTAATGTTCTGGCTGTCCAGGTCGATATCGGCAAACACCGGCGTGGCGCCCAGCGCCACCACGCAGGAAGCCGACGCGATAAAGCTGCGCGGCGTGACAACCACTTCATCGCCCGGGCCGATCTCCAGCGCGCGCAAGGCGATCTCCAGGGCCAGCGTGCCATTGGCCAGCGCCACGGCATGGGCGCAGCCGGTGGCCTGCGCGAATTCCCGCTCGAACAGGCGGCATTCCTCGCCGGTCCAGTAGTTCACCCGGCCCGAGAGCATCAGGGCATGTACGGCATCGGCCTCTTCTTCGGTAAAGGCGGGCCAGGGCGATAGATTCGTATCCAGCATGATGAGTCTCCTGAAGGCAATCGCCATGACGGTGTTGCCTGGTTATTGATTTCTATGGAGGGAGCAGCGTTGCAGGTCAGCGGATGACAGTGCGGTACAGCAGATGCAGATCACTGGAAAAACTGCGCTGACGGATGTATTCCTTGTTGATACGGACTTTGTCCGGCCAGATGACTTCACGGTTGTAGCGTTGTGCATCGGCCTGCTGGCTGAGCAGGTCTTCCTCGTCGCGGTACTTCACCGTGGCAGGGCCGGTAATGCCTGGCCGCACGCTCAGAATGATGCGGTCTTCCCCTTGCAGCTCATCTGCATAGCCCGCGACATCAGGGCGCGGGCCGACAAAGCTCATATCGCCCACCAGCACATTCCACAGTTGCGGCAACTCGTCGATTTTGCTGCGACGCAGCAACGCGCCGCTGCGCGTGATGCGCGGGTCGTGCGCCGTGGTCACGGTGTTGAGGGCGCTGCCGCTGTCAATGTCGCGCATGGTGCGCAGCTTCACGATCTGAAAGCGCTTGCCATGGCGGCCGATGCGTTCTTGCTTGAAGAAGCCGCTGCGGCGCGTCTCCAGGGTGGCGGCCAGCCAGCCGATGCCGATCAGAGGCGCGGCCAGCAATAGCCCAAATGCCGCGAAAATCACATCAAAGCTGCGCTTGCCCACGGCATACATGAATACACGAGGTTCCGCCTTGTGCGCATAGAGTTCTTTCTTGATGCCTTGGGGGACAATGGCCAGAATGAAGCGCACGCACAGATTGCGCAGCATGTCGCGCCGGGTGAGAAAGCCAATGCTGCGCTGGTAACGGATGACGGCGAACTCATGGCGCAGGCTGCGCATGCCGTTGCGAGTCATGAAGGCCGCGCCTGCCCGCACTTTGAACAGCGTATCGGGCAGGTTGGCCAGGCGGTAGCCCAGCATGATCAGCAAAGACCACAGAGCTACATCCTGGGATCGCTTGAAAGGCGGGTAGCCGCCCACCGCCAGCACAATGCTTTTGCGGAAGATCGCCACCGCATGGCTCAAGGGGCTGCGGCGCCGGGCGAATTCCACCAGTTCCTCGTGGCTCAGGGGCAGCACCCGCGAAGAAAACACGTTGCCGTTCTCGTCGAACTCCTCCAGGGCTGCGCTGCTGGCGGCGACATCTGGATGGGCGAGCATAAAGGCCACCTGCTTTTCAAAACGCTGGGGCAGCGAGATATCGTCGCTGTCCATGCGCGCCACCAGTTCGTGGCTGCAGTGCCTCAGCCCCGCGTTCAGGGCGCGCGCCAGGCCGACATTGACCGGCAGGCGCACGGATCGGATGTTGAGCGTATCGCGAAAGGCTTCTATCACTTCGAGCAGTGCATCGGGCAGGGGGCCGTCTTCCACCAGTACAAGCTCATCGGCGCGCAGCGTCTGGCTGTTCAGGCTTTCCAGGGCCACGCGCAGATACTCGGGTTGTTCAGCCTTGTAGACGGACATGAGTACGGACAGAGTCATGAGAGCTCCAGAAAATAAAGACCGCGGCGGCCTTCGTATACCGAGTCGAAAAACACGTATCGGCCATCCGGGGTGATGCGTGGATGAAGATCGCAGCGGGTTTCGCCGCCATAGCGGAAACTTTGGTAGAAGCGGCCCAGCTCATGGGTCTGGCCGCTGCGCAGGTCGGCTCGCAACAGGCGCTGCATACGGCGCCTGTCTGGATAGCTGTCGGTGACAAACCAATGGCCATGCACATGTGGGTGGCCGTCGCCCATGATGTCCAGGGCGCCGCCGAACAGCGCGTCCATGTGTCCTGTGCAGATGTCGAGAATGTAGTAGCCGTCAAAACCCGAAGGCCCGCGCGCATAGCAAAGTACCGCTGCGTCGCTCATCCAGAAGCAGTGGCTCACCATGCCGTAGGCGGCCAGCACGCGCAGCGCTGAGCCATCGGCAGCGCCCAGCATCAGCCGGTCAACCTTGCGACGCCCCAGAAAATAACGGTGCAGAAAAATGAAGCGCTGTCCGTCGGGCGAAATCATCACATGGTTGACTTTGTGCCGGGCGTGCGAAAAATCGTCGTGGGGCGCCGCTTTGCAGATATCCTCAAACGAATACAGCAGTCGGCTGAGCCCGCTGTTCTGCTCGACTTTCCAGATGCCATCGTTATCCCGCCCGGCCAGTACCGTGTCATCCAGGGGCGGCAGATTGCGATAGCCGTAGTCGGGCCGCAGCGTATGCAGGCGTTGGTAGTTGATGGCAAGAAAATATTCCCGCCCGTGGGAATCCTGTACAGCGCGGTCGTAGCGCTGGACTTCGCTGCGGCCACGTACACAATGCACCCGGCTGATATAGCGCCTGGCCTGGGCGTCGAAATCATTGAAAATGAAATGCTCGCCATCCAGCCAGTGTGCCCGCGCGCCCTGTTGCCAGTTGTAGGCGTGTGTGTCGAGCGACATGACGGGGTGAGCCAGTTCGCGTGCATCGAAATCAAACACCTGCACGGCGATGCTGAGTGTTGACTGTGGCGGCTGCGTGCTGGGATGACGAGGGGTATGGCACAACAGCCAGCCTTTGGTCGATACCGGGCTTTTGTCGTAGTAGCCGAAAAAGGTTTCTACGTCGTCGGCTCCTACACGGGAAACGGCGGAGCTGGATGCCGACCTGGCAGCGCGCGCGCCGACAGCGAGGTAGACCGTCCTGGAATAGAGCAGCTTGATAACGGACTTCAGGCGTGGAAAGTCCGATAGCATGCGCGCGATGCGGCGTTCCAGCACGTCAAACCGGCTGTGCATGCTTATTTCCCGTCCAGAAAGGGGTGGGGCGCTGCACAATGCCTGTCAGCAAACCCATGAGCAGCCACAGCTCGGGCAGCAGAATATATTCGTTCATGGTCATCATCAGCGCAGTGACCAGGAACGACACGCGAAACGCGCGAAAACGCGAACCCAGTGCCGGCAGACCGCTGTAGATCCGTTGCAGGATGCCCAGCAGCAGCACAAAACCAGCCAACCCCAGTTCGGCGAAGTAAGAGAAATAGAAATTGTGGGCTTTGGACGTCACCGGCGGGGTGCCTGCCTCAAGTAAGCCCTGCCGGTAATTCTCCATGCCCAGGCCAGTGCCGAACCAGAAGTGCGCTTTGGCGTTGGCGATGGCGCTATGGACCAGAATGACGCGATTATGGTCGCCCACGCTGCGGTCCACTTCCTGGCCTTCCAGCATGGCGCTCAGCGTGTTGCCCGTCATCATCAGCCGCTCTGTGCTGCGTTCGGCCACGCCACTGGTCAGAAACAGGGCGACCACCAGAATGGCGGCACTGAACTTCAGCAGACCCATCAGCGAAAACCGCCAGTAATACAGAATGACCCCGGCCAGCAGGCCGAGCAGGCCGGAACGCGAGAATGTCAGAGTCACGCACAAGGTGATCAGGCTCACGCACACCATCAGCCAGAGGCGCGATTTTCCCTGAGTGGCATGAACATGAAAAACCAGGGGGAACAGCAGAACAATCAGCACCACCGTGCCGTTGCGGTTCATCAGCGGGATGAAATTGGCATCGGGCTCAAGCCCGGCGGCAAAACGCAGCAGGCCCACGGCGCAAGCGGCGGTCAGCACCAGAACGCAGCCTTCCAGAATGCGGTTCAGAAAGCGCTCCGGCATGCGGGCGGCAGTCGCAGCCATGGCGATGAACAACAGAAAGTTCAAGGGCCAGGCCAGCCAGTAGACC
>JAAZDZ010000531.1 GCA_012512545.1 Alcaligenaceae bacterium
CTGCCAATGGCAATCAGCGCATAAATGGCGCCGAGCGACAGCCCATTGAAGAACTGCTGCAGTAATTGGGGTATGAATTCGGACATAAAACAGGATTCCTACTACGTCGGCCTGCCGGTAAGCGGCCGCCCAGGAAAAAAGAAAGGCCCCAGCCGGATCACCGGCTGGAGCTTTGTTTACAACGATCTAGTTTTCCAGCTGGTTCATATTGCCTTTGTCGTCCACTTTGTAAACGGCAAATTCAAATTCCTTCAGGTCGCCCTTTTCGTCGTATTCGACCTTGCCGATAGCTGTATTGAAGCTGGCCTGGTGCATGTGGTCGGCGACCTTGTCGGGGTCTTCGCCCACCGCATTGATGCTGTCAACCAGAATCTGAACGGCAGCATAGGCTGGCATGGTAAAGGCGCCATCAGGGCTGCGATTATAGGTCTTGAAGTTCTCCAGGATCTTTTCGTTGCCTTCGAGCTTGGTGAAGTCGGCGGGCAGAGTCACCAGCAGATTTTCAGAAGCGGGGCCGGCGATGGCGATGAGGTCGTCGTTGGCCACCCCTTCAGGCCCCATGAACTGCGTGTTCAGCCCTTGCTCACGCGCCTGGCGCAGCAACAGGCCGAGTTCTGCATGGTAGCCGCCGAAGTAGATCAGGCCGGGATCCATGGACTTGAGCTTGGTGATGACGGCGGAATAATCGCTGTCGCCCACGTTGATGCCTTCGTACATGGCGACTTCAATGCCTTCCTTGCCAAGGCTGTCGCGCACCTGGCTGGCCAGGCCGCTGCCGTAGGTCTGCTTGTCGTGCAGGATGGCTACGTTTTTGGGCTTGAGATCAGAGGCGATATAGCGCGCTGCGAACGGGCCTTGCTGGTCGTCGCGGCCAATGGTGCGGAAGAAATAATGCGGCTTGATGGTGTCGGTGACCAGGGGTGAAGTGGCTCCCGGTGTAATGGCCACAATGCCTTCGTTCTCGTAGACGTTGACGGCCGGTACGGTTGTGCCCGAGCAGGCATGCGCCACGGCGAATTTGGCGCCTGAGTTGACAACGCGGTTGGCCGCAGGCACTGCCTGTTTGGGCTCGCAGCCATCGTCAATCAGCAGGGGTTCGAGCTTTTTGCCATTAATGCCGCCAGCAGCATTAAAGGCGTCGATGGCGGTCAGCGCACCCGCCTGAATCTGGTCGCCGTATTGGGTGGCGGGACCGGTCATGGGTTGCGGAATGCCGATCTTGATGGTTTCGGCATAGAGGCTGCCCGAGAATGCCAAGGCACCAAGGGCGAGGGCAAGGGGTTTCACTCTGATAAAAGACTTCATACCTGCGGGTCTCCAGTTGATCGCCAAGGCGACTTGTCATGTTCTGACTAGAATGGTTACTGCAACACTTCTGAAATCGTTGCGGCCCGCATATTCTCCGGGCAGCGCTGGTACGCTGTCACTACGGGTATGCCCTAGGGGCTAGGGTTCTACCTGAGTCTTTCAGGAAAAATCGCGGGAAAGTCCGGCTGCGCGGTCCGCTGCGGCCAGCATGGCTTTGCGCACCGTGCCGGAAAAATCGTTCTGATTCAGCACATCGAGCGCGGCTGCCGTGGTGCCGCCTTTGGAAGTCACCCGTTCGCGCAGCGTGGCGAGATCTTCGTGGGACAGCCCGGCAAGCTGGGTAGCGCCCGTCACCGTAGCCAGTGCCAGGCGGCGCGCCTGGGCGGCATCCATGCCCTGCTCCACCGCAGCGGCAATCATTGCCTCAAGAAACAGGAACACATAGGCAGGCCCGCTGCCCGACAGTGAAGTCACGACGTCAATGGCGTGATCGTCGTCAACCCACACCACTTCGCCAACCGCTTTGAAAAGCATCTGCACCTGAGCGCGCTCCGCCTCGCTCACCCCACTGCCGGCCATAAGCCCGGTCGCCCCGGCAGCGATCAGCGCGGGCGTGTTGGGCATGCTGCGCACCAGCCGCGTCCAGGGTTTTTCAGGACTGCCCAGCCAGTGTCCAAGCGCCTCAGAAGAAATGCCCGCTGCAATGCTGACAACCAGAGTGTCGGATTGCAGGTAGGGACGCAGGCCCGCCACCGTTTCCTTCATGAATTGTGGCTTGACGGCCAGCACCCAGATGCGGCGGCTGGACAATGTGGCGTCAGGCCCGGTGGCGGTGCTACAGCCTTGCCCGGCCCAACTTTGCAAGGCTTCGGGGTTGATGTCGATGACGTGAACATCGTGCGCGCCGCAGCGTTTGCCGATGAGTCCGGCGCCCAGGGCCGAGGCCATATTGCCTCCGCCAATGAATGCAATGGTGATTTCTTGGTTCATGGCGCCATTGTACGGTTTGTTTATCCGTTTATTGATTGACTCATTTTCATGAATGTGACTACATTGGAGCGCCCGCAGACGAACTTCCACGTCTGGTCACGCCCTTGTCAAGAACATGTCATAGACTGCACCTGCTTCAATCGGCACACACTCACCCTTTCACCGGTCATGATGCTTTTTCAGGAGAGTTCCTTATGAAAGTCAAGTTCTTCGCCCTTTCCTTCAGCGGCCTGCTGACTGTCGCACTGGGAAGCGCCCACGCCGCCACGGAAATCACCTTCTGGCACTCAATGGAAGGCGCCTTGGGCGATCGGGTCAATGAACTGGTGGAAGGCTTCAACAAAAGCCAGGACGAATACACCGTCAATGCGATTTACAAAGGCGCTTACGGTGAATCAATGAATGCGGGCGTCGCGGCCTTTCGCGCCGGCAATGCGCCAGACATCCTGCAGGTATTTGAAGTCGGCACGGCGACCATGATGTACGCCAAGGGGGCAGTCAAGCCCATACAGGAAATGTCCGAAGAAGCGGGCGACGCAATCGACCCTGCCGATTTTCTGGGTGCAGTGGCCAGTTACTATTCGTCTTCGGAAGGCAAGCTGATCTCCATGCCTTTCAACAGCTCGACGCCCGTGCTCTACTACAACAAGGACGCCTTTGAAAAGGCGGGCCTGGACCCGGAAAACCCGCCCAAGACCTGGAAGGAAGTGGCCGAGGCGGGCAAGAAACTGCGCGAATCCGGCCTGGAATGCGGCTACACCACCGGCTGGCCTTCCTGGATTCAGCTGGAAACCTTCGCCGCCTGGCATAACGTGCCCTATGCCAGTCAGAACAACGGTTTTGACGGGCTGGATGCCCGCCTGAGCGTAGACGCGCCCGCCTTCGTCAAGCATTTTGACTTCCTGGCTCAGATGTCCAAAGACGGCACCTTCACCTATGGCGGCCGGGGCGATGCGCCCAATGCGCTGTTCACCTCGGGAAAATGCGGCATGTTCACGGGGTCGAGCGGTTCGCGCGCCAACATCATCCAGAATGGCGATTTCACTTTCGGCACCTCCACCCTGCCCTATCACGATGACATTCAAGGCGCCCCTCAGAACACCATCATTGGCGGCGCTTCGCTGTGGGTTTTCGCCAGGAAATCCCCGGAAACCTACAAAGGCGTGACGCAATTCTTCAAATACATTTCCAGCCCCGAACTGGCGGCCAGATGGCACCAGGAAACCGGCTATGTGCCAGTGACGAAGGCTGGCTATGAAGTCACAAGAGAATCGGGCTTCTATGTCGAGAACCCGGGCACCGATGTCGCAGTGCGCCAGCTTGATGCCGACACCACAGAGAATTCCCGCGGCGTGCGGCTGGGCTTTCTGCCGCAGATCCGCGAAATCGCCGATGGCGAAATGGAGCGTATCTTCGCCGGTGAAGTCAGCGCTGAAGACGGCATGAAACGTATCGTGCAACGTGGCAACGACCTTCTCAAGCGCTTTGAGTCCAGCGTCAAGTAGGCATGGCCGGGGCTCCCGGGCCGACAACCGGGAGTTCTTCACTTAAAATCCGCCATGTGCGGACTGTCAGGGAAGCCCGGCATCAGCCAGTCCGCAGGCTGGAAATGCTCGGGGCTTCCCTGCTGTTTTTTTTGAACCTGCCATGGAAAAACGCGTCGTTTTCAGCCACAAAACCTTGCCCTACCTGCTGGTGGCGCCACAATTGGCGATCACCCTCATCTTCTTCTTTCTTCCGGCTGGTCAGGCGCTGTGGCAGGCTTTTCACCTCGAAGACCCTTTCGGGTTGTCATCGACGTTTGTCGGCCTGGACAACTTCCGCGACTTGCTGCGCGACCCCGAATACCTGAACTCCTTCAAGGTCACGGCGGTTTTCTCTGCGCTGGTGGCGGTGCTGGGCCTGGCGGTTTCGCTGCTGCTGGCCGTGCTGGCCAATCGGGTGGTGCATGCCGCCGGTTTTTACCGCAATCTGCTGATCTGGCCCTATGCAGTGGCCACGGCTGTGGCCGGCGTGCTCTGGCTGTTCCTGTTTTCGCCTTCGGTGGGGATACTGGCTGTCTATATGATGGAAGCCGGACTGGCCTGGAACCCGCGCCTGAATTCCAATGACGCAATGGCGCTGGTGGTGCTGGCTGCAGTCTGGAAGCAGATCTCCTATAACTTCATTTTCTTCCTGGCCGGGCTGCAGGCGATTCCCCGCTCCCTGCTCGAAGCCGCCGCCATCGACGGAGCCAGCCCATTCCGGCGCTTCTGGAGCATCGTTTTCCCGCTGCTGTCGCCCACCACCTTCTTTTTGCTGGTGGTGAACGTGATCTACGCTTTTTTCGATACCTTTGCCATTATCGACATCATGACTCAGGGTGGCCCGGGCACCTCCACCTCCATTCTGGTCTACAAGGTCTACACCACAGGTTTCAAGGGGCTGGATATCGGCTCGTCAGCGGCGCAATCCGTCGTTCTCATGCTGATTGTCGTGGCATTGACGGTGGTGCAATTCCGCTATATCGACCGCAAGGTCAATTACTGAAGGGGGTGCAGGGTTGCATCATGGTTGAACGCCGGCCTTTTCTCGATTTTCTCACCCACCTGATTCTGCTGCTGGGAATCGCCATCATTGCCTTTCCCCTGTACGTGGCTTTTATCGCCTCGACGCAGACCGCTCAGGAAGTGGCGCGTGCCCCCATGTCCCTGTGGCCGGGCAGCCACTTTCTGGACAATTACAAAGCGGTACTGACCGGCAGCGGCCGCACGCCCGATGTCGCACGCATGATATGGGTCAGTTCCGTCATGGCTCTGGTCATCGCAGTAGGAAAAATCGTCATTTCCATGCTGTCGGCCTTTGCTGTAGTGTATTTCCGCTTCCGGCTGCGCATGTTCTTTTTCTGGATGATTTTCATCACGCTGATGCTGCCGGTGGAAGTCCGTATCACTCCCACCTACGAAGTGGTGGCGGGCCTGGGCATGCTCAACAGCTATGCGGGCCTGACACTTCCCTTGATCGCTTCTGCCACCGCGACCTTTCTGTTCCGACAGTTTTTCCTGACCATTCCGGATGAACTGGTGGAGGCGGCCCGCATTGACGGCGCAGGGCCGATGCGCTTTTTCAAGGATATCTTGCTGCCGCTTTCCAAGACCAGCATCGCCGCGCTTTTTGTCATCCAGTTTATCTATGGCTGGAACCAATATCTGTGGCCGCTCATCATGACGACCAGCGAAGATATGTACCCCATTGTGGTCGGCATTAAGCGCATGATCGCCGGCGGCGATGCGGTGACCGAATGGAATCTGGTGATGGCTACCGCCCTGCTGGCCATGCTGCCGCCTGCCCTGGTCGTGCTGCTGATGCAGAAATGGTTCGTCAAGGGC
>JAAZDZ010000532.1 GCA_012512545.1 Alcaligenaceae bacterium
GCCAGCACCGTGACCAGGTATTCGTGGCAGTAATCGGCGCAAAGCGCAACGGTGGAACCCGGCGTAGGGTCCATATTGGCGAGCGCCACGCTCATGGCCTGAACGGCGACGGCCAGTTCAGAATAGGAAACGGCGATTTCGGCGTCGTCCAGGGCGATGTGGTCGCCAAAATTTTCTGCAATGGAATTCAGATACTGCGCGGGTGACATAAGCCAGTGTCCTTGATCGAAGGGGAGCGCAACAAGTATAGAGAGTCGCCCGAAGGGTGTCGTGCCCGATTTCTAAGGGCTTTCCCCAGCATGTATGCGGCCTTTTCTACGCGGACAGTCTAAGATGCCGTTCTGAACTTATGGAGGAAACATGCTTCGCATCGGCATTATGGCGGCTTTGTACGAGGAAATCGCGGATTTGCTCGACACCATGGAGAGCGTGGTGACCCGGCGCATCGGCATGCGCGATTATCACTCGGGCATGCTGCATGGTCGGCCCTGTGTCGTTGTGCTCGCGCGCGTAGGGAAGGTGGCTGCCGCTGCGACAGCCGTGACTCTGATACGGGAGTTCAGTGTTGACCGCCTGATTTTTACGGGTCTGGCGGGCGGCGTGGCGGGTCATGTGAGTGTGGGGGATGTGGTGATTGGCACCGCTCTGCTGCAGCACGATCTGGACGCCAGCCCTTTGTTTCCCCGGCATGAAATCCCCCTGCTGAACTGCAGCCGCATTCCTGCAGATGCAGGGTTGAGCAGCAAGCTTGAGCGGGCGGCGAAAGCCTATTTGCAGCAGGGCTGGCCGCACGATATTTCTCCCGCCACGCGCGAGGCGTTCAATCTGTCGGTTCCGCGCGTTCATGTGGGGCTGATTGTCAGCGGCGACCAGTTCGTGAACCGCGCAGCGGCCGTGCAGGCATTGCGCAGCGAGCTGCCAGGCGCTCTGTGCGTGGAAATGGAAGGGGCGGCGGTAGCGCAGGTGTGTCACGAGTATGGCGCGCGTTTTGCCATTGTGCGCACGGTTTCAGACCGCGCGGATGATTCCGCCAGTCACGATTTCAGCGGTTTTCTTGCTGCCGTGGCCAGCCACTATTCCGCCGGCATCCTGCGACAGGTGCTGGATACCTTATAGAGGAATCCGCCTGTGCGCGGTTTGATCAGGTGCCTGTCAATCAGACAGGGCATGCGGCAGGCCGCCTGCTTCGGGCACCACAGGGATATCCAGTTCCCCGAGCATCCAGGCAAGCAGGCCATCAACCCAGGTTTGAGCGGGCAGACCCAGTGTTCGATGGATGTGTGCAGCCCGTTGGCGCAGGGCTTCAAAATCCACTGACGGCGAGCGCTTGAAGGCGATGGCCACGATATTGCCATCGTGAACTTCCGGCAGCCAGGCGACCGCTTCAAATGCGGCTTCCATCATACGGATATGCCGCCCGTGATCGGGCCAGTCGCAATACAGATTGACGGTCATCATGCCGTCGCGGGTCAGGCAGTTGGCGCACGCGGCGTAGAAAGCCTCGGAACTGACAGCCGGAGCATGGGCCCGGGCGTCGTACAGATCGACCTGCAAAATGTCGATGCTGCGGCGCCGCGAGAAATCATTGACGTAATCCAGAGCATCCATGTTCAGGACGTTCAGGCGCTCGTCATCGGGGGGCAGGGCGAACTGCTGGCGGCAGGTGGAAATGACGTCCGGGTTGAGTTCCACCGCAGTGGTGCGCGTGGCTGGCAGGCGCCGGTGGCAGAATTTGGTGAGGGCCGCTGCGCCCAGGCCAAGCTGCACAATATGTTCAGCCTGGTCTCGAAACAGCAGCCACATCATCATCTGCCGGACATATTCCAGCTCGATGTCATCGGGCCGCTCGACCCGCATGGCGCCTTGCACAGCGGGGGTGCCAAAATGCAGGGTACGCAGGCCATCGTTTTCCAGAATGGTCAGCATGGGTATACCGC
>JAAZDZ010000533.1 GCA_012512545.1 Alcaligenaceae bacterium
CCATTCAAGACTACAAAGACAAGCAAAAGGTGTATGTATGAACAACATCACAATCAGCGAACGGGCTGCCGACCACATCGCCCGCTATCTCGATAAACGCGGCAAAGGCATTGGCCTGCGTCTGGGCATCAAGACAACAGGGTGCTCAGGTCTGGCTTACAAAATGGAATACGTGGACGAGCCGCGCACGGAAGATCTGCTCATCGAGCAGCACGGCGTCAAGCTTTTTGTCGATCCCGACAGCCTGCAGTACATCAATGGCACCGAGGTCGATTTCGTGCGCGAAGGGCTGAACGAGGGTTTCAAATTCCTGAACCCGAACGAAAAAGCCAACTGCGGCTGCGGCGAATCCTTCACCGTCTGAGAAAACGCCAAGCAAGCCTCATACCAAATAAAGCCAAAAGGAGGAGCGCCGGGATGACTTTGTCCATAGATCTGAATTGCGACATGGGAGAAAGCTTCGGGCCGTGGGTCATGGGCAGCGATGCCGAAGTCCTGCCACTGGTGACTTCAGCGAATATTGCCTGCGGCTTTCATGCGGGCGACCCTGGCATCATGCGCAAGACAGTGGCCGCAGCCATTGGCAACGGCGTGGCCATCGGCGCGCATCCGGGCCTGCCGGATCTCTCCGGTTTCGGGCGTCGCAACATGGATATCACGCCGCAACAGGCTTACGATCTCGTCGTAGTGCAGGTCGGGGCGCTGGCCGCCACGGCAGCCAGCCAGGGCGCCAGGCTCCATCATGTCAAGGCGCATGGAGCCCTGTACAACATGGCCGTGCGCGATATGTCCCTTGCCCGGGCGCTTGCGCAGGCGGTACACGATATCGATCCTACGCTGATTTTTTACGCACTGGCTTCCAGCGACATGGCGCGGGTGGCCGAAGAAGTCGGGTTGGTTGTGGCGCACGAGGTTTTCGCTGATCGCAGCTACCAGGGTGATGGCAGCCTGACGCCGCGCAGCCGGCCCGACGCAATGATAGAAGACCCGCAGCAGTCAATCCGGCAGGTATTGCGCATGGTGCAGGAAGGGCGGGTGGCCGCGGTGGATGGCACAGATGTGGAAGTCCGGGCCGATACACTCTGCATACATGGCGATCAACCCGGCGCAGTCGTCTTTGCCAAAGCCATACGCGCAGCGCTGCAGGAAGCCGGTATACAAGTTAAAGCTGTCGCGCGAAAGGCCATGCCTGCCTGAAGTCTTGGGGCCTCAGGCCCGCCTGGGGCTGAGGCCATGCACCAGCATGCCAAGCAGCAGGCCCCAGAAGGCGCTGCCGATCCCAAACAGGGCCAGGCCCGATGCCGTACCCAGAAACGTCACAATGGCCGCATCGCGGCCTTTTTCTTCGTGTAGCGCTCCGGCCAGGCTGCCTGCAATCGTGCCCAATAATGCCAGCCCGGCAATGGCTGCTACCAGTTCTGTGGGGAAGGCGGCGAACAGGCTGACCACGGTGGCGCCGAAAACCCCCGTGCACAGATAGAACACGCCTGCCCACACTGCGGCCATATAACGGCGCTGAGGTTCGGGGTCGGCGTCCCGGCTCATGCAGATGGCGGCTGTGATGGCCGCCAGATTGAATGAAAACCCGCCAAAAGGCGCCAGCACCACGCCGGTCAGGCCCGTCCAGCTGATAAGAGGGCTGGCAGGGGTGTTGTAGCCATTGGCCCGCAGTACCGCCAGACCAGGCACATTCTGCGATGTCATGCTGACAATGAACAAGGGCAGAGCGACCCCCACAAAAGCGGCCCAGGAAAATTCCGGCAACATGAGTACCGGACGTGCAGGCGTCCAGTCCAGCGTGTCCAGCTGTAACAGGCCCATCAACCCTGCGCAGGCGACGCCTGCGGCCAAAGCGAGAGGCACGGTGTAGCGGGGGATGAGAAAGCGGGCAACCAGCCAGGTGGCAAACATGGCAGCGACCAGCAGAGGCTGCGACTGCATGGACGAAAACGTATCCATGCCAAAGCGCACCAGAATGCCTGCCAGCATGGCTGCCGCCAGGTGGCGCGGCACCCATTCCATCAGGCGCTGAAAGCTGCCGCTGGCTCCCGCCAGGGTGATCAGCACAGAAGTGGACATAAAAACCCCAATGGCCTGATGCATGTCCAGGCCATCCAGGCCGGTCACAAGCAAGGCAGCGCCGGGGGTGGACCAGGCGGTAAGAATGGGGGTGCGAAAATACAGGGACAAGCCGATGCAGGTGGCGCCCATGCCGATGCCCAAGGCCCACATCCAGGAAGACAGTTCAGCAGGTGTGGCGCCAGCGGCCATGGCGGCCTGAAAAACAATGGCCACCGAGCTGGTGTAGCCCACCAGCACTGCGACAAACCCCGCCGCCACATGCGAGATTGCGAAAGGCATGCGTGAAGGAGGGGTTGTCGTAGCGGGGGCGCTCATTGTGCACGGTTCGGGTTAGTTACGATTATTCTGCTCATAACGCCATTGCCAGGGCGCTTGCGGATTGCGCCGCGCCCACAGGCCGTTCCTGTCTGCTTTGGCTTGATCCTGCAAACGATACAGGCTGCGGTCTTTTACATAGCGGTTGTAAACCCAGGCAGAGCCCGATGCCACCATTTCTTCGTTGACGCTTTTTCCATCACAGTAGACATCGCCAAGCATGCGCCCGTACTGGTCGCTGCCTGAGGTGATGATGAGGGCGGTGGAACCCGTGCGGCACAGCTTGCGCAGGTAGTCGCGTGAGCGCAGACCGTGCGCCTGCTCAAGCTCAGGAGCGTCGATCTGCTGCATGCGCACGCGCAGGGTGCCGCGTTCACCGGGGCAGAGCACTCGCATGCTGTCGCCATCGTGAACGGAATTGATGGTGCATTGCAATTGTTTCTGCGCATGAGCTGGCGCTGACAGCAGCCAGAAGGCCGAAACAAACAGAAGGGCGGGCAGCAATTGACGCATGGCAGGTGTCCTGGCGGGCCGTGTTGAAGATTCAGGCTTTATGGCGAACATACTTGAATGTGCCGGATGCCGAGGCCAGCAAGCGCTCGCCGTCCATCCAGACTTCAGAACGGGCAAAAAAGACCGTGCGCCCGACTTTTTCGGGGCGGCCGGACGCGATCAGCCACTTGCCTTCGCCGCTATCAAGAAACTGGGTTGTGAGCGACAGTGTAACGGAATGGAGAGCTGCTTCATCCTCGGGGCGGTAGCAGCCGCTGTAGCCGGCAACGGAATCGAGCAAGGTGCAAAGGACGCCGCCGTGTACACGAGCCGTGCGGTTGGTCACGTTTTTCACGATGGGCAAGTGCATTTCTGCGTAATCTTCACGCCATACGGCGAGTTTTACGCCAAGCCAGTCCAGATATGGGTTTTGAGTAGCAAGTGTTTGTTGTGTCGCTGTCTCAGGTGACAGGATGGAAGAGTTCTGCATTGTTTCTAAAAAAGGATGCTATCAGCGTTGGGCGCGCAACTTTTCGGCCAGCGCTTCGGCCGTCATGGGACGACCGCTATAGTAGCCCTGAATCTGATCGCAGCCACGGGCGCCCAGGTGCCGGTATTCTTCGGGGGTTTCCACGCCTTCGGCTACGACAGTCAGCCCCAGCGTGTGGGCCAGTGAAATAATGGCCTGGACAATACCGATATTGCCGCGATCCTGCGTGATATTGCTGATGAAAGAACGGTCGATCTTGAGGGTGTCTACCGCGAACCGTTTCAGGTGGGCGAGACTGGAATACCCGGTTCCGAAGTCGTCAATGGCGCTGCGCACGCCAAGTTTGCGCAGGCGCTGCAGGGTATGAATGGATTGGTTGACGTCGCCCATCAAGGCGCTTTCGGTGATTTCCACCTCAAGATAATGCGGCGTCAGGCCGGTTTCTTCCAGGACATGCATGACCTTATCGACCAGGTCGTCCCGCTCAAGCTGGATGGCTGAAATATTGACGGCTATCGGTATGGGACGATAACCGGCATTCTGCCAGCTGCGGTTCATGCGGCAGGCTTCGCGCAGCACCCATTCGCCAATAGGCACAATCAGCCCGACTTCCTCGGCCAGGGGAATGAAGTCGGCCGGCGAGATCATGCTGCCATCGCTGGTGCGCCAGCGCAGCAGCGCTTCAGCGCCGACAATGCGCCCGCTCAGAACTTCGATCTTGGGCTGGTAATGCAGCAGGAATTCGTTGTTGGCCAGCGCATTGCGCAGCTTGTTGATCCATTCCAGGCGGTCAAAGGCTTTGTTGCTCAG
>JAAZDZ010000534.1 GCA_012512545.1 Alcaligenaceae bacterium
CATTACAAGCACACCCATCTACATCCGTTAAAAGGAACGTGGCGATTCACTCCAACGCAAGGGCAGGATAAGAAAAATTGAAGAAGCCAAGTCTGAAGGGCCGCGGGCGAAGGGCTGGGTGGGGGTCAAGGGCGCAACCAGCCCTCCGCCAAGGGAAGTCCGGCATCTAGCCGGACCCCGAAACCTTGACGACCTTCAATTTTCCTTATCCCACCCGACTAAAATAGTTCCACGTGAAACACCTCTGTGGATAAACCTGTGTAGAACCGGTGGGTGGAATGTGTACAACCTCCACAACCAACAGACCAAAAAAAACGCCCTGTGACGGGCGTTTTCAGCTTGGTTTCAACCGAAGCTTACAGGGGGCGAATCTCAGCCGCTTGTGGGCCCTTAGGGCCATCTTTTACTTCGAACTCGACCTCTTGGCCTTCATTCAAGCTGCGATAGCCACGACCCTGAATTGCGGAGAAGTGAGCAAAAACGTCACTGCCGCCAACATCGGGAGTAATGAAACCGAAGCCTTTTTCGGCATTGAACCACTTAACTTTGCCCGTTTGAACCATGATTTGGAACGTCCTAAAAATAAAACAAGAATTGCATTGCACCAAGAACGCAAAACACGGGACGGCATACCAGGCTTTCAGCAGGACACTGAAAATGATGTATCGCTACGAGACTTGCGGTACGTGGATTACAACTGCACCCGGAAGCATACTCATACCTTATAAACTAGGCAATTAATAGTTAACCCTGATGTGGTTTTTTTCCTCCTTAAAATACTTCTTCAATAAAGAAATAACCCACAACACCCTTCAGCAACCAACACAACAAGAATTTGCAAGCAACAAACCGCCCATTGCCTCATACTTTATTTAAAGCTTTCAAAAGATTATCTTAAAGGCTTGAGCGTCATCATCTTCATTTGATCAAGCCTCTTGCTTCCGTCTATTTTTGCCCGAGATATAAAACATGGAATTACCTACAAGAATGCCAGGCGTTGGCACCACAATCTTTACCGTGATGAGCCAGCTTGCTACTGAACATCAGGCTATCAATTTAGGGCAGGGCTTTCCTGACTACAACCCAGACCCTTTATTGCTGGATGAAGTCAATAAAGCCATGCAAGAAGGCCATAACCAGTACCCGCCCATGCCTGGCATTCCTCTATTGCGTGAAGGCATACGAGAGAAGGTCAAAACCCTTTACGGTCATGATTACAACAGTGATACCGAAATCACCGTCATGGCGGGCGCCAGCGAAGCCTTGATGATGAGCATTATGGCTTTGGTGCACCCTGGAGACGAAGTCATCGTCATTGAGCCGTTCTACGACCTCTACAACCCCGTCATCGCCCTGGCAGGGGCTACCCCCGTGATTGTCCCCATGCAGGCGCCTGACGCCGCCCACGCGACCTACAGGGTGGATTGGCAGCGAGTCAGAGACGCCATTACGCCTCGCACGCGGGCGCTCATATTGAACTTCCCGCATAACCCTACAGGGATCAACCTGACGGAAGCCGATCTTGATGCATTGGAACGGATTGTGGAAGAAACAGGAATCTTCCTGATTTCAGATGAAGTCTACGAACATATTGTTTTTGATGGAAAACAGCATCAAAGCTTGTGCCGTAGAAAATCATTGGCTGAAAAATCTGTCGTGATTTCTTCGTTTGGAAAAACGTATCACGTAACAGGTTGGAAAATCGGTTATTGCTGCGCGCCCGCAGCCATTACGGCTGAAATCAGAAAGTTGCACCAATTCAACGTATTCACGGTGGTATCGCCCATGCAATGGGCATTGGCGCGCTTTATGGCCAACCCGCAGCATCACCTTGACCTGGCCGGTTTTTACCAAACCAAACAAGATCGTTTGTTCAATGGCCTGGCCAATACCCGATTCAAGCCGGTTAAAAGCGCAGGTACATTCTTTTTATTGGCTGATTACAGCGAAATCAGCGATATGCCAGAAGCAGAATTCGCCAAATGGCTGACCATTGAACATGGAGTGGGGGTGATCCCGTTGTCGGCGTTCTACCGCGACCCTGCTGCGCCTGAAGCCAACCATGGGCTGGTTCGTTTTTGTTTTGCCAAGAAGGACGCCACCCTGGACCAGGCCATTGAACGCTTGAGCAAGCTGTAAATCCCTTTTTCCTGTGGTCTGCCATCGAAAGAAGCAACACGATAACACACGGTTTCAGAGAACAGGAAAGCAGGGTTGGTGGATGAGGGGTAGCCGCAAAGCTGTGGCTGCCCTTTTGTTTATCCTTATCTTCTTTATATAAAGACTGGTAGTAATAAGCCCTGTGGATAACTGGCACAACTGCCCGAAATCCTGCTACAACAAGAACTTACAGCAGTCTTGATGGTGGAATAAGCAAGGGCGGTACTCGTGGACGGTTTGGGGAAAATTTTTTCATCAGGCCGGAAATCCCTGCTTGTTCCCTGTTCATCAACAACTTCTTCACATGCCTCTTTCCTAGAGCTTATCCACAGGAGGAATCATGGGGCGATACGATGTTTCGGGGTCACAAGGTGCGCTGCAAGCAGGCTCGGAAGAGGGGGTTCTGGAAAATAAGCTGGCCATCACGCGTCAGGACGAGATCAACGAAGCCGAAATTGTGCTCTTGCAAAAGCTCTACATCCTGGTGCTTCAGGAGCGCATGCCACATGGCCGCATCAGCACCCAGATTCTGAGGAACTGGCACAAACGCTGGTTGGGAAACCTCTATGACTGGGCCGGGCAATACCGTGCGGTAAACATGAGCAAAGACGGTTTTCCGTTTGCACCCGCCGCCCAGTTGCCCCGCTTGATGCAGGTATTTGATTCAGAGTATCTGGGCCGATACACACCGTGTTCGGGTATGGACTTCACACAATTGGTAGAAGCCATTGCCGTTGTCCATGTGGAATTCATACTCATGCACCCGTTTCGTGAGGGCAATGGCAGAGTTTCAAGGTTGTTGGCCGATGTTATGGCCGCTCAGGCAGGCCACGAATTGCTTGACTACAGTTTGTGGGAACAAAACAAAGCGGCCTATGTGGCCGCCATACAAAAAGGAATGGAGTGTGATTACGAACCCATGAAATACTGGGTAAGCCGGGCGTTGGAAAGCCCTTGAGCAATTCGCAATGGAATCAGGATGTGGCCAGAGGCAGGTTCTGGAATTTGCTGTCTTGCGCCTGCAGGCGGGTTTCGAGTTCGGAAACGGATTGCCCGGTTTCTATGGCGGTAGAACTGGCGACAGCGCGAATGATGCGCGTAACGCTGGGCTGCTTATGAGCCTGGGAATGGCCATTCAGGCCGAATTTGGATTTGGTTTTCATGAGGCACGCAAGAATGTGTACCGTTAATTATACTGCCAATACCACTTAAAGCCATGTTTTATCAATGATTTGCGCCTTTTCAGCCACATTGAGGGCGCCTTCTCATCCGTAACGACATGAATAAAAACTCACAAGAAAATCATTCCAAAAAAATACCTGGCCGACACGCCGCTTTGAAGCGCGTTGTTCTGCTTTCCACAGGTGGCACCATTGCCAGCGCGCCAGGCAGTGACGGCCGTGCCGTGGCAGGTGTGCTGTCCGGCGAAGACCTTCTGGCACACACTGGGCTTGAAGGGCTGATGGAAGCGCGCGTGGAATCCGTATTCCAGAAGGCCAGCAATGCCATTGGCCCGGCACAATGGAGACAGCTTGCGGAAAAATGCGCGCAGCTCATTCATTCAAAGCAAGTCGATGGCATTGTGATTACCCACGGCACGGATACCCTGGAAGACACGGCCTATTATCTGCACTGCGTTCTCGATACTTCTCAAGTGCCGGTCATTGTCACCGGCTCGCAGCGGGTGCCACAGGCCATGGGCAGCGATGCCTACGCAAATTTGCGGCAAGCCATGGAGCTGGCCGCAAGCCCGCATGCCAGGGGGCAGGGCGTGCTCGTGTCATTCAACCAATCGGTCTTCAGCGCCGGTTTTGTCAGAAAGGTCAGCAGCTACCAGCTGAATGGTTTTGATGCGCCGGGCCTGGGGCCTGCAGGAATGCTGGACGAAGGATGCTTCCACCTGCTGCAACGCCCCCGGATACAGCCACTGCTGCCCAACCCTGCGCAATTGCCCCGTGTGGACATCCTGCCCGCATACGGTGGGGCAGAAGCAGCGATGGCCCGTGCAGTCCTTCAGAGCGCCCCAGACGCGCTTGTAGTGGATGGCCTGGGGCGTGGCCAGGTTCCGCTGGCCTGGGCGCCTGTGCTGGCTGAGGCGCTGGAAAACGGTGCCATCATCGCCGTTTGCAGCAGCACTTTGCATGGTGCCACCCATGAAAGCTACGACTATCCCGGTTCTTTGCACGAACTGGTGAGCGCCGGGGCGTTCAATGTCAGCCATCTTTCTGCCAGAAAAGCGCGTATCCGCCTGGCGCTTTCTATGGCGGCCTACGGAAAAGATATCTCAGCCATCGCTGCCGCATTCAGCTGGTAGTCGGCCACTCATCACCTTCATCACCATAAGGAAATCATGTCTTCGTTCAAGATTGCCATCATTCCGGGCGACGGTATTGGAAAGGAAATCATGCCCGAGGCCCTTCGGGCCCTGGACACCTTGAAAAGCCGTCACAACCTTTCCTTTGAACTGGAACATTTCGACTGGGCATGCGCGGAATACTACCAACGCCATGGCGACATGATGCCCGCCGACTGGTTCGACACCCTGAAAGATTTTGATGTCATTCTGTTTGGCGCTGTAGGCTGGCCTGATGTGGTCCCCGATCACGTTTCCCTGTGGGGCTCTTTGCTGAAATTCCGCCGGGAATTTGATCAGTACATCAATCTGCGGCCTGTCAAGCTCATGCCTGGTGTGCCATGCCCTCTGGCGGGCAAAAAACCGGGCGATATCGACTTTCTGGTGGTACGCGAAAACACTGAAGGCGAATACACGAATGTGGGCGGACGCCTGTTTGCCGGAACCGAAAGGGAAGTGGTTCTGCAGGAAGCTGTTTTTACACGACATGGCGTGGATCGCGTACTGGATTTTGCCTTCAAACAGGCTCAGAAGCGCGAACGCAGGCATGTGACTTCAGCCACGAAATCGAATGGCATTGCGATCAGCATGCCGTACTGGGATGAGCGCATGAAGGCGATGGCGCAGAACTACCCGGACATCACCTGGGACCAATACCACATTGATATTCTGACCGCGCGTTTTGTGCTGTCGCCAGAACGCTTTGATGTTGTGGTGGCTTCCAACCTGTTTGGCGACATTCTATCCGACCTGGGGCCGGCTTGTGCAGGCACGATTGGCATTGCGCCTTCGGCCAACCTGAATCCAGAAAGAAAATTTCCTTCCTTGTTTGAACCCGTACATGGTTCAGCACCCGATATCTACGGAAAGAATATTGCCAACCCGATAGGGATGATCTGGTCTGCCGCCATGATGCTGGAATTCCTGGGGGAACGAGATCCGTCCTGCGCCGGTGCGGCAGCTGAGCTGCTGACAGCCATCGAAACTGTTTTGCAGAACGGCCCCCATACCCCGGACTTGGGCGGTGCTGCAAGCACGACAGATATGGGCAAGGCTGTCGTAGACGCCTTGTAGAAGCAGGCTGGCAAGAAGGAAAGTTCTTTATTCCTTTCTTTCTTCTTTTTATATATGTTGTTGGTAATGGGTGCCTGTGGATAAGTGGAACAACTGCCGCAAACCTACGGTTCATCATGTTTTCCAGAGGTTTCTCGCCGTCAATAAGCGTGCTGGAAACCGTTTGATGGAATCTGGACAATTTTCTGGATGGCGAAGTTTGCGGCGTTCATCCACTTTTGCTCCACAGGCTGTGCACAACCAGGCTCCCAGCAGTTATCCACAGATGAAAATTCCCCTGCAGGGCTGATAAATGGCCAGAACGCTGATTTTTACCCTGTGTTGTCGTAAGCTTTTGCCTGTGATTTCGAGGGTGTAGAAATGTTTTCTGTGATGATGCGAATCCAGCTCATGTTCAATCGCTGGTTCGAGAAAGCCTTTCTGGAAGACCGTTACCGCTATCTGGCCCGTCGGGGAGGCTTTGAAGAGGGTTTCGACCAGAACCTGGCCCGCTATCGGGAATCGAAGAAGTACGGAGCGGTGCGGCTGGCGTATGCGGATGCCCGTTATGAATATATGTATAAGAAGCTGCGCTCAAAATGAACAGGGCAGCCTTTAAGGCAGGCTGTCTTGAGCACCTCAACCCATCGGGCGCAGAGGTGCCCAGGCTTTATTCCACTGCTGCCGGGTCGGCCGCGTCGTGGACATGAGGAATGGCACGGGGCGGGCCGCCTTTCCAGCGGCGTACAACACGCTGGAAAATCAATGAATTGGGGATCTGCAGCAGTACACCCGGTTGTTGCGCAGTACTGTCTTCCAAAGTGATGTAAAGCAGGTTGATATCCACCACTTCTCCGCGCGCGCCAGGTTTTTCCGCGGTATCGAGAATTTCCACGTGGTCGCCCAGACGCAGGGGGCGGGCGGTAAAGATCAGAATGGCGCAAAACAGGTTGGAAAGCACGCTCCAGGCGGCAAAGAAAGCCACGGCGGCCACGGCGGTGAAACCGGTCAGGGCTGTCCATAGCACTGTGCCCGAAACGCCCAGCCGGCCCAACACCAGCAGGCTGGCGCTGATGACAATTGTCCAGCGGGTGAACAGGATGGCGGGCCTGACCAGGTTGCGGGGCAAGTCGTAGTGCTCGCCCGCTTTAAGGATGATGCGCCGCAGGCTGCGTTGCAGGAGCAGGGCGATCAGAATAATGAACAACACCTGGCCCAGCAGAACGATGCTGTCCAGCCATTCGTGGGTCCAGTCAGGCAGATAGGCGGTAAGAGGTGCTCTCATGCTTTGTGTTTTGTCAGGTTTGAAGAAGCTTGAGCTTCGCCGGAGTTTGTAGCATATCAGCCCGCCTGTTTGCCGTGATCAAAGCGCAGTCACGACGTTGGCTGCTTTTCCTGAGGGCACAACGAAAAACCGGGCGGCCGGCTTGTCAAGCCATGGCCGCCCGGCGTACAGGTTCTACATGGCTGTCAGGCCGCGATTTCCATTCGCTTGAGAGGACCGGCTTCAACCATTCCCGCATGAAGGCTTCTTACGGCCTTTTCGTAGTCTTTTTCTTCGATGACAAACTGGATATCCACCTGCCGCATGGATTGATGAACGGCAAGAATATCCACACCTGCCTCTGCCAGCGAGCGCACTGTGCGTGCCAGCATGCCGCTGATTTTGAGATCGGAACCAATGGCTGATACAACGGCCACTTTGCGGGCCTGGATTTCAGCGTTGGGAAATTCCTGTTCCAGGTCGGAAATAATGCGTTTTACCGCGCCCAGCCCGGTATCCAGGAAGTGCGTGATGGTATTGGCGTTGAGATCCTTGGTGATGATGCGCGCCCGGTGACGGTGGACCGCATTGACGATCACGCTGTCGTAGCGGTTGGCGCCCATCATGTCCTGGTCGAACACTTCTATGGCCAGTACGCCCTTGCGCCCGGCGATGATTTCCACTTTTGGCTGGGAACTGACGTATTCCTGAGTGATCAGGGTGCCGGCGTGTTCCGGCTCAAAGGTGTTTTTGACGCGCAGCGGTATGCCAAGCTGGCGCAGACCTTTGGCGGCTCGCGGATGAATGGCTTCCATGCCAAGGTTGGCCAGCTGGTCGGCCACGTCGTAGTTGGTGCGGCCCAGGGGAATCACTTTTTCGGTGCCCACCATGCGCGGGTCGGCGCTGCTGAGGTGGAATTCCTTGTGAATGATGGCTTCCCGGGCGCCACTGACCACTGCCAGGCGGGCGAAAGTCATTTCGCTGTAGCCGCGGTCGAAGGTACGCACCATGCCCTCTGCACAGTGGCAATAGCCCGTGACAATTGGCAGTTCCTGTTCCACGCTCATTTCTTTGAAAGCCTGTTTGAGGCGATCGTCCAGTGGAAGCTGGCTGGGATCACGCCAGCCGGTGAGATCGACAAAGCGTGCCGCCACGCCGTCGCGGCGCAGCAAGGCTGCCATGTTGTAGGCCGAATGTACTTCGCCGACCGAAGCCAGCAGTTCGCGCAGGGTAATCAGGTGTTCGGCCAGCTGGAAGTGGCCGTAGGTACAGACCCGGCGCAGATCCTGCAGGCAGCTGCGCACGCCTTCAATGCGTTCTGTGATGAACAGATCGGCATCACGACGGTCGGCGCCTTCGCCAAACAGCCGGGCGTTATGCTCAAGCATGGCGTTCAGAACGCGATCAAGCTGAGCTTCCCAGTGGTCGGCATTGCCTTCATCGTCGGTTTCGCCGGCGAACGGGGCATAGACGCCGGGTTCGCCACTGCGTTTGTGTTCCAGCAGAAGGTCGGTAACGCCGCCATAAGCTGAAACCACAAAGACCCGGCCATAGATATTCTTGCTGGCACCGCCGTGCAGGATGATGTTGTCCCGCACGGCGGCGTAATCGCTCATGGATGTGCCGCCGATCTTTTCGATAGTGTGCTGCATTTCGGATACCTGTTTACGATGGCCGGAAGTCATCAGCATTGTTTTTACGTATTTTTAAAGGAGATACGTTTTCTCGTGTGGCGATGAATTCCGGGCGCGGTGGCTGATTGCAGAAGGGGTCTTCCACCGCATTACTGAGCGCGTTGTAGACAAAAAACGCGTTGGAACGGGGCAGGTGGGTAATGTTGCTGTTCGAACCATGCATCAGGTTTGAATCGAAAATCAGCACAGAACCTGCCGGGCCGGCCGTATCAACCAGGCCGCCCATTTCGGCCAGACGCGCCAGGTTTTCGTCGCTGGGCACGCCGGTTTCCTGGGCCTGTAGAGACATCTGGTAGTTTTCGGGCGGGGTTTCGCCTTCGCACACCACATAATGTTTGTGCGAGCCGGGCATGACCAGCAGGGGGCCGTTATGGGGCGTATTGTCGGTCAGGGATACCGAAATACTCAGGGCGCGGGGCAGCGGCATGCCGTCTTCGATATGCCAGGTTTCAAAATCGGAATGCCAGTAGAACTCCTTGCCATGAAAGCCCGGCTTGTAGTTCATGCGGCTTTGATGCAGGTAGACTTCGTCGCCCAGCAAATAGGAAGCCAGCCCGGCCAGGCGCTCGTCGGCGGCCAGGCGGGCGAACACTGCGCTCAGTTCGTGAACCTTGAAGATGGAGCGTACCTGACGTGACCCCTTTTCGGTAATGACTTCGGGCCGTTCCAGGGTTTGTGCTTCATAACGCAGGCGGTCAAGTTCCGCCTGCAGGTTGGTGACTTCTTCCGGCGTGAAAATATTGCGTAATACCAGAAAGCCGTCGCGTTCGTATTGTTCCACCAGGCTGCGATCAACAGGCGGCGGTGTAGCGGCCGATGCCCAGACGGTCGGATGGTTGCGGGGGACGATGTTTCCTTTCAGCCCGCCGCGCGAAGGGTAGAGGTCGGTACGAGCCTCTTCTCGTGTGAGGGTTGCGGTATTCATGATCAGTTCTCGATTAGTTGTCGATGACTTCTGCTTCCAGGGGGTAAGCGCCGGATTCGTCGTGGACTTCCTTGCCGTTCAAAGGCGGGTTGAAGACGCAGGCGCAGGTGATTTCCTTGTGAGCATGCACAATGTGGCGATCGTGCTTGTCCAGCACATATAAGGTGCCCGGAGCCAGCTTGTGGATCTTGCCGTCATCCAGGTTTTCGAGCTCGCCTTCACCACTCAGGATGAAGACCGCCTCGAAGTGGTTCTGGTAATGCATGGAGGTTTTCGTTCCTTCGTACAGCGTGGTGATGTGGAACGAAAAACCGACATCGTCGTTCTTCAGCAGAAGGCGGCAGCTGTCCCAGGTGGTGGATTTCACCAGGCGGTTGGTCTGCCTGCATTCTTCAAGTGTGCGAACAATCATTTCTGTTTCTCCTGTATTTGTATTGAATTGGTGGGGGCCTGGGATCAAGCAGCCAGGCTGTAGTCTTGCGCCAGCACATGGCGCACGCTGTTTTCAAGAATATTCAGGCCCGCGTTCAGGTCGGCATCGCTGATGACCAGCGGGCAAAGAATCTTGACCACTTCGGAATCCGGGCCGCTGGTTTCAATGATCAGGCCATCTTCAAAACAGCGGCGCACGATTTTTTCCGCCAGTTCGCCACTGCGGCAGCCAATGCCCTGCATCATGCCGCGGCCCTTGGTGCGGAACACGCCGCTGCCGCCCAGCGCTGCGATGCGGCCCAGCCTGTCCGACAGAATGGCGCTCTTGCGTTGAACTTCCTGAGCGAAGCTGTCGTCTTTCCAGTAGGTTTCAATGGCTGTCCTGGCGGTGATGAAAGCATGGTTGTTGCCCCGGAAAGTGCCGTTATGCTCGCCGGGCGCCCATTTATCATGTTCCGGCTTGAGCAGAACCATGGCAAATGGCAGGCCAAAGCCCGAAAGCGACTTCGACAGGGTGACGATGTCGGGTGAAATTCCCGCAGGTTCAAAACTGAAGAAGGTGCCGGTGCGGCCGCAGCCGGCCTGAATGTCATCGACAATCAGTAGAATGCCGTGTCGACGGCAGACGGCTTCCAGCGATTTCAGCCAGCGCTGGCCCGCCACATTCAGGCCGCCTTCGCCTTGCACAGTTTCCACAATGACAGCTGCTGGCGCATCCACACCACTGGAGGCGTCACCCAGCATCTTGTCGAGCAAACGGGTGGAATCCAGGCCGTTGCCCAGGTAGCCATCAAAGGGAATGCGGGTCACGCCGCTTAGCGGAATACCGCAGCCACCGCGATGGTGCTGGTTGCCGGTAGCGGCTGCCGCGCCCAAAGAAACACCATGGAAACCGTTGGTAAAAGCAATGATGTTGTGGCGGCCGGTGATCTTGCGGGCCAGTTTCATGGCTGCTTCCACGGCATTGGTTCCGGTCGGGCCGGTGAACTGCAGCCGGTAGTCCATTTTGCGCGGGGTCAGAATGTATTTCTGGAAGGTTTCCAGGAAATCGGCCTTGGCGCGCGTATGCATGTCCAGACCATGGGCAATGCCGTCGCTGGCGATGTAGTCCAGCAGGGCCTGCTTGCATTCGGCATTGTTGTGGCCGTAATTCAGTGTGCCGGCGCCCGCCAGAAAGTCGATGTAGCGCTTGCCGTCTGTGTCGTAGAGCGCAGCGCCCTCAGCGCGGTCGAAAACGACAGGAAAGGACCTGGCATATGAGCGGACATTCGATTCTAGTTTTTCAAAGATAGTCATGAGATGGTTCCTCTTAGCTTGTTGGGTTCGAGGTGGGCTGCAGTGACGCAAACGCCTGGCGGCTGCGCCTCAAAGAAAGAAAGGGGGCTTTGATACCAGCGTGCCCGGGAGGGCCGGTATCGGGACGGGTACGCCGCAGCGCCCCTTTGAAAATGGAGAAATCAGGTTGCGGATTCAGCAGCCATTTCGAATGGGCCGATGCGCATCAGGTGCTCGTCGTCGTGCAGTCCTCTGAAGTGGCGTTCACGTTCAAAGTGCACACGGCTGGAGGTGGGCGCATCGTGCTGACGCGCCCAGGACTCAAACAGCCCCCACGACGCCTGGTTGCCCGGCGTGATGGTGGTGTCTATGTAGCGGACAGCGCTGCATATGGGCCGTTCGAGAATGGAATCCAGCATGCGGGCCGCCAGACGTTGGCCGCGCGCTTTTTGCGAAACGGCAACCTGCCATACGAACAGGGTGTCGGGCTGGCTGGGGGGGATGTAGCCCGAGATGAAACCGACAAGGTTTTCCTTGCCTTGATCATCACGAAGCACGGCTGCGACAGAAGTGCCGCTGAAATGGCTGCAATGCAGAAGATTGCAATAAAGGGAGTTGGGATCCAGCGGCGGACAATCCGTGACAAGCTGGTGAAGGTCTGCGGCGTCTTCCGCAACAGGAACGCGCAGCAGTATGGCTTGCGGTGTTGTGGGGCTGCTGTCTTGTATTACTGTGCCTTGAAAATCAGGGCTTACGCTTGTGGGCGTAGTCATGTCATTTGGGAGACTTCGACTGGTGTTGCCGGCCTCTTTGTTGATGCGACACGAATGAGTGTATCACGAATGATTTGAGCACGAATGATTGTTCTTGAAATGAAACAGCATATATCAAAGTGACTAGATACTTTGCTGTCTGTGTCTTGTTCTGATGGGGAATGGGCGGGCCGGGAGCTGACGCTTACGCTTGATACATCTTGTGAAATATCAGGCGGAGTACAGGAATGGCCAGTCAGAAACCGTCGCATGCCCCTATGCGCGTGCTTGTTTCAAGCACATTTTCATTCACGATCTGTTTTGCCGTCTGGATGATATTCGCCGTCCTGGGAATACCCATCAAGACGCAATTGGGACTTTCAGAAACCGAGTTCGGCTTGCTGGCAGCCATGCCGGTGCTGTCGGGTTCCCTGATTCGGGTGCCCCTGGGCATCTGGACGGACCGTTACGGCGGGCGCATTGTTTTTTTCCTGCTGATGATGGCGACGGTGGTGCCGGTATGGCTGCTGGCATATGCCACCGAATACTGGCAGTTTCTCGTGCTTGGCCTGTTCGTTGGGCTGGCTGGCGGTTCCTTTTCCGTAGGCACACCTTATGTGGCGCGCTGGTTTGCGCGTGATCGCCAGGGCCTGGCCATGGGCGTTTTCGGAGCGGGCAATTCCGGTTCGGCCATCACCAAATTCGTGGCGCCGGTATTGATTGCCGCCGCTGGCGGCGCCTGGGCAATTGTTCCCAAGGTCTATGCCGTGAGCATGCTGATCACGGCAATATTGTTCTGGGTTTTCTCGGCGTCCGACCCTGCACACAAGGTCAGGGGCAGCGTCAGCCTGTCGCAGCAGATGGCCATGCTCAAAGATCCCCGCGTATTGCGGTATTGCCAGTATTACTCGGTGGTATTTGGCGGCTACGTTGCCCTGGCATTGTGGATGACCCAGTACTACATCGGTGAGTACGGCTTCAGCATCGAGCTGGCTGCTTTGCTGGCCGCCTGTTTCTCTTTGCCGGGCGGCGTGCTGCGCGCATTGGGCGGCTGGATTTCCGACCGGTATGGCGCTTATCACACCACCTGGTGGGTCATGTGGGTGTGCTGGGTGGCTTTCTTCCTTCTGAGCTATCCCGAAACCCGTTTCACCATCATGGCAACGGATGGCCCGATGGATTTTTCCCTCCGCCTGGGGCCGCTGTTCTTCACTTTGCTGCTGTTTGTGGTGGGCATCGCCACAGCAATCGGCAAGGCTTCCGTCTTCAAATTCATTTCCGACGAATTTCCCCAGAACATTGGCGCGGTCTCCGGCATCGTGGGGCTGGCGGGTGGCCTGGGGGGGTTCATCCTGCCCATTCTTTTCGGCGCCCTGCTGGATTTCACCGGCGTTCGTTCCAGCGCTTTCATGCTGCTTTACGGCACGGTGTGCGTCTCTCTGATTTCCATGCATTACAGCTTTAAACGCAACGGCCTGAAGGCGGCTTCACCCTCTGCCGTTTCAGCCTGATTTCCGCCCTTCCTTATAAAGAGTGATTGCCATGTCATCATCACCTTCAGCTGTTCTGAGACGCTGGGAACCCGAGAACCCTGAGTTCTGGCTCCATACAGGCCAGCGTGTGGCCTATCGCAACCTGGCCATTTCCATCCCGGCGTTGATGCTGGCCTTCAGCATCTGGATGCTGTGGAGCGTCGTCGTCGTCAATCTGGGAAAGGCGGGGTTTGATCTTTCCAAAAACCAGCTGTTCTGGCTGACCGCGCTGCCGGCTTTGTCCGGGGCGACGCTGCGGGTTTTCTATTCGTTTCTGGTGCCTATTTTCGGCGGGCGGCGCTGGACGGCTATATCCACGGCCAGCCTGCTGATTCCAGCGGTGGGCATGGGCTTCGCGCTGCGCGACCCGGATACCAGTTATCCCGTGCTGCTGATCCTGGCATTGTTCTGTGGCCTGGGCGGTGCGAATTTCAGTTCCAGCATGTCCAACATCAGTTTTTTCTTCCCCAAGGTGAAAAAGGGGCTTGCGACGGGGTTGAACGCGGGCATTGGCAACCTTGGCGTATCCGTTGTGCAGTTTGTAGTCCCCATGGTGATAGGTGTTGCCATCTTTGGTGATTGGGGTGGCGCGCCCTATCTGGCTGAAGAGACCGGCGCCCGGCCGATCTGGCTGCAGAACGCCGGTTTTGTATGGGTGCTTCCCATTGCCATCATGTCGGTGGCAGCGTGGTTCGGCATGAACGACATCGCCGACGCCAAAGCGTCTTTCGCGGAACAGGCCGTGATTTTCAAGCGCAAGCACAACTGGCTGATGTGTTGGCTGTATGTGGGAACGTTCGGCTCATTCATTGGTTTTTCCGCTGGTTTCGCCGTGCTGATCATGACCTTGTTCCCTGATGTGAACCCGATGAAATACGCCTTTCTGGGGCCGCTTGTGGGATCGCTGACGCGGCCATTGGGGGGCTGGGTGTCTGACAAAGTGGGCGGCGCGCGGGTGACGATGTGGACATTCATCGGCATGGCGCTGGCGGTTGTGGCGGTCACTGTATTTCTGCCCGGCTCGGGCAACGCAGGAAACTTCATGGGTTTTCTGCTGGTTTTCATCGTTCTGTTCGCCCTGTCCGGGATAGGCAATGGCTCTACTTTCAGAATGATTCCGATCATTTTCCTGCACGAGCGCATGAAAGAGGCCAAGGGGCGCGGTGAAGCGGCCCATCGGCAGGCGGCACTGGATGCCGCCAAGGAATCGGCCGCCGTGCTGGGCTTTTCCGGGGCGATCGGCGCCTACGGCGGCTTCTTCATTCCGCGCAGTTTTGGTTCATCGCTGGCCATGACGGGCGATGTTCATGCCGCGCTGTATTCGTTTATCGCTTTCTACGTTTCTTGTGTGCTGGTGACCTGGTGGTTCTATGCAA
>JAAZDZ010000535.1 GCA_012512545.1 Alcaligenaceae bacterium
CTGCAGATCAGCGCGTGCCCGCGCCAGATCCGCCTCATAGGGTGCCGGGTCGATCGTAAACAACAGCTGACCTTCCTTGACTTCACTACCCTGATCGAAGTTGATTTCCTTGACGATGCCAGTAACGCGCGCCCGTATCTGCGCATCCTTGATGGCCTCCACCCGCCCGGGCAACTGCGCATAGATCTCAGTAGGGGTGGGTTCAACTGTCACGACGCTGACCGGCACTTTCATGCCTGCCATATTCTGCTGGGCTGGCTTGTCGCCGCACGCAGCCAGTGTTCCTGTTGCGATAACGGACAACGCCATAATCATCTGTCTGTAAGACAGGCCAAGCAAGGACATACAACCCCCTATGGTTCCAACCCCTTCAGGCTGAGGAAAATCATTCCTGCCAGGCAGCACGCGCCACCGCAGAAAACACGGAAAAAGGAGCAGTATAAAGCGAAAATGTTACGCAACCGAACAAAAAGCGTTAACGCCGTTGCAGCGGGCTCACCATCATGGTCGGGAGCTGGCATCCTGAGGCACGGGCGCTTCCAGAGGATCGAAATCTTCCCATTGCCCATTTATCCAGCGCCCATGCGCGCGCTCCACCTCGCGCCCGCCCGCTTCTACCAGCAGAGACGCGATCTCACGAGCCCGCTCGCCCGTGGTATTCACGGCCAGCAGTACCCCCGCAGGCCGCCCTTCGCCGGTTTTTTCCACACCATGAGGCTGCGCTACGTTTTGCCGCCGCGGGTCCATGCCGCGCATGGCGCCCGCCAGCGAGCCGACGTAGGCCCCGACCCCTGCGCCCACCGCGCCCAGCACAGCCGCCGTACCCAGCGCCTTGCGCGGCGCCCCGCGCGTGCCCGGATCCATTCCCTGATCGCCTCCCATGGGATAGTTATCGTGTTCGCCAGGAGGGTTGACGTAGAAAACATGCAGGGCGTCTTCCGGCAACCCTGCGTCCATCAGACGTTGAGCCGCATGGCCTGCCGCATCGAAAGTAGAAAACCGCGCCGCAATGATGAGTGCCATCTCAAAACTCCTTGCCAGGGTTGGGGGTCGCGCAACGCATCAGTCAGGCAATCTTCGTGCCGCGCGATACTGCCGCGGATGAGCGGGTTTCAAAGATCAGATAACAGGCCCCGGCCAGCAATACGGGCGCCAGATAGTACAGGGCCCGGTAAACCAGAATGGCGCCCAGCACCTGATGGCGTGGGACTTCCGGCGCCATCAGCGTAATGAAGACATATTCCGTGACTCCCAGCCCCCCCGGTATGTGGGCGATGGCGCCGACAATCGAGCCGATCAGCAGGGTTCCCAACACGGTTGCATAACCGGCCTCGCCCGGCATCACCGTATAGACCACTGCCCCCATCAACGACCAGTTCACCATTGCCAGGGCCAGTTGCAGCAGTGCGATGCGCGCTTCCGGGAGCACGATTTTGTGACTGCGCACCGTCCAGCTGCGTCGGGTGGAAAATGCACAGAGAGCGAGATACCCCACTGCGACGATAATCAGCACCCCGCCTATTGCCCGCAAAGGCCCTGCGCTGATTTCCCAATCGAAAGGCGGGCTGACAGCTCCCGCAGCGAATATCATTCCAGCCAGCAGGCAATAGCCCATCCAGTTGGTGGTAATGCTCAAGCCCATGATGCGCATGATCTGGCCGGGGTTCAGCCCCTGCTTGCCATAGAGGCGCAGCCGCAGGGCCAGCCCGCCTACCGCAGCACTGAAATTCATGGTGAAGGCATAGCTGATGAAAGCCACCAGCATGGTGCGCCACCAGGGCAGATCATGGCCCGTATACCATTTGCCCAGCAAATCGAAACAACTGTAGACGGCATAGCTGGCTGCCACCAGCGGCACTGCCACCCATAGGGCCGAAGGCGGGGTTTCCAGCATGGCTTGTGCCACTTCGCCCCATTCAATCGTCAGCCCTACCCTCACCAGCAACGCCACAATGAGGCAGACAAACAGGGCCGTCGCCAGCCGTTTCAGCTGCCCCTTGTGCCGGCCCAGCCATCTGCGCGCACTGCCAAGGCGGCTCATGACTTGCCCTCGTGCAGGTCTTCCAGGCTGCCATCCAGCGTCGTCAATTGCGGTTTACGGGCGGGAAACCAGCCTGCCCATGCCGGAAACCTGCGCAGAAAATGAAACACAAACACGCCCACAAACACTCTTTGCATGCGCCGGCGCGGACGGCTGCCCCGTTTCATCGGCTGACATTGCGTTTCCAGCAGATGATCGAGGCGCTTTTCAAGGCAGGCAGCAAAATCGGCATCGCGTATCATCACGTTGCCCTCCAGATTCAGCGCCAGGCTTAAAGGGTCGAGGTTGCTGGAGCCCACGGTCGCCCACTGTCCGTCCACGGTCGCCACTTTTCCATGAAACGGGCGTTCGCAGTATTCGTAGATTTCCACCCCGCCCGAAAGCAGATAGTCATACAGCATGGTGGCGGCGAATCGCGCCCAGCGCATATCCGGCTCGCCCTGCAGAATGAGCCTCACATTCACCCCCCGCCTGGCGGCATGGCGCAACTCGCGCAGCAGCGAATAACCGGGGAAAAAATACGCATTGGCCAGGGTGATTCTGCGCTGCGCCGCCCGGATCACCTGGCGGTAGTGCTGTTCAATATCGTTGGTGTGCTCGTTGTTGTCGCGTATCACCCAGGCGGCGACGGCGCCGCCGGGGTGCGCGGGGGGAGGATGGCGCCGCCAGCGCAGGCGGTTCCAGAGCGAGCGTCTTTGCTGCGCTGCCGCCAGAAGCTGCAAGGTATCCTGCTCGATTTCCGCCACCAGCGGGCCACTGATTTTCACGGCGTAATCCTGCTTGGCCAGCGGGCCGCTTTTAATCAGATGATCCACAGCAAAATTAATGCCGCCCACAAAGGCCAGTTCGCCATCCAGCAAAACGATTTTTCTATGCAATCGCCTGAAAAGATTGGTGCGGAGCCCGAAATGCCGGGGCTTGAGATCAAACACATGCAGACGCACCCCGGCCTGCACCAGCCTGTTCACATAGGCCGCAGGCAAGTCTGCCGTGCCATAGCCATCCACTGTCACATCCACCTGCACGCCACGCCGGGCGGCATCCACCAGTGCCTGCGCCAGTTCCTGGCCCACTTGATCATCAAAAATGATGAATGTTTCGATAATGACGCTGCTGCGGGCAGCGCCAATCGCTTGAAAAACGGCAGGAAAAAATTCCTCGCCATTTTCCAGGAGTTCAAAAACGTTGCCTTCAGTCCATTTCACCGGCATAGCGACACCTCCGCAGCCAGGGGCGCATGGTCTGACAGGCTGGCCCAAGGATGTCTGGACAGTTTCACCGGTTGAAAGCTGTGTACATTGCGCACGTAAATGCGATCGAGCCGGAACAATGGGAAATTGGCCGGAAACGTGCGCGGCAGGCGGCCATGACGTTCGTAATGGATTTCCTTCAGGCCCGCGCACTGGCCCAGCAGCTGCTGCCCTCTTTGACGCCAGTCATTGAAATCGCCCGCTACAAACAGCGGCGCCGCGGGGGGAACCTCCTCTTCGATGAGAGCGCACAAGGTTTCAAGCTGGGGGGAGCGCTGCCTTTCCCGCAGCCCAAGGTGTACGCAGATGGCATGCAGATCCACACCCAGACGGGGCAGCCGCACGACACAATGCAATAAGCCCCGTCGCTCGTGATTTCCGACCGAAACGTCAATATTGTCGTAAGTGGTAATAGGAAACTTGGACAGCAGGGCATTGCCATGGTGGCCGTAGGGATAGACTGCATTCCGGCCATAAGCGAATTCCGGCCAGATGGTGTCGGCCAGAAACTCGTAGTGGCTGCTGGTCGGCCAGCGCGCCAGGCGGCGGGCGTGACGATAATGCTCACCCAGCACTTCCTGCAGGAAAACAATGTCTGCGTGCGTGGCGCGGATGGCGTCACGCAATTCGTGCAGGATGAAGCGCCGATTGAAAACGGTGAATCCCTTATGGGTATTCACCGTCAGAATTCGAAGGGTGTTCTGAGGGGAGTCCGTATGCATGCATGCCTGCCAGAACGATGACACTGCATGTCCCGGCAAATATCATGCCGCCCCCCAAAAAAACGGCGCTTCAGCTCAGCAGCAAGGCATCGTCCGCAAGCTCTTCGCCCCGCACCCGCTCAAACATATGCAGCAGGTCTTCGACCTGCATGCCGCGGCGCTGTTCCCCCGCCACATCCAGCACCACCTTGCCCTGATGCAGCATGATGGTGCGCTCGCCGACATCCAGAGCCTGACGCATGCTGTGCGTCACCATCATGGTGGTGAGGCGGCTTTCTGCGACGATGCGCACAGTCTGCTTCAACACGAAATCGGCGGTGCGCGGATCAAGGGCGGCGGTGTGCTCATCGAGCAGCAGAATGCGGGACGGCTGCAAAGAGGCCATCAGCAGGCTGACCGCCTGGCGCTGACCACCCGACAACAGGCCGATGCGGTCAGTCAGGCGGTTCTCCAGGCCCAGCCCCAGAGTGGCCAGGCGCGCCCGGAAATCTTCACGCATGGAAGTTTTCACGGCCTTGCCCAGGCCGCGACGCTGCCCCCGGGCATGAGCCAGCGCCATGTTTTCCTCAATGGTGAGGTCTTCGCATGTGCCCGCCATCGGGTCCTGGAACACCCGGGCCACCTGCCTGGCGCGTTCCCACACAGGCTGGCGGGTCACATCGCTGCCGTTGATGAGAATGCTGCCGGTATCCACCGGAATATCGCCCGACACGGCGTTCAGAAGCGTGGACTTGCCCGCCCCGTTGGAGCCGATCACCGTGACGAACTGGCCTTCGGGAATATGCACTGACATCCCCCGCAAGGCGCGGGTTTCAATGGGCGTGCCAGCGTTGAAAGTAATGTGGAGATCCTTGGCGTTCAACATGCTCAGCCCCCCTTCTTGCGACGCAGGCGCTGCTTGATCATGGGCATGACCAGAGCAAAAGTGACCAGCAGCGCGGTGACCAGGTTGAGATCCTGGGCATGCAGGCCGATGAAATCCGCATTCAGGGCCAGCGCCACAAACAAGCGGTACAGCACGGCGCCGATGATCACGGCCAGGGTGATGACAAAGAAGCGGCGGGACGGCATGATGCTTTCGCCAATAATGACAGCCGCCAGACCAATCACAATGGTGCCGATCCCCATGGAAATATCCGCACCGCCCTGCGACTGCGCGAACAGCGCGCCTGCCAGCGCGCACAGCGAATTGGAAATCGCCATGCCCACCAGCACGCGGCGGCCCGTGGCCACCCCTTGCGCACGCGCCATGCGCGGGTTGGAGCCCGTGGCGCGCATGGCAAGGCCGGCCTGAGTCGAAAAATACCAATCCAGCAGAAACTTGGCCGCCACCAGCAACACCACCAGCATGAGAGGCCGGAAAATGTAATCCGTGATTCCCTCTGGCTGCAGCACATTGAAGATGGTGGGTTCCATGATGAGCGGCACATTCGGCCCGCCCATGATGCGCAGATTGATGGAATACAGGGCGATCATCATCAGAATGCTGGCAAGCAGATCCATGATGCGCAGCTTGACGTTCAGCCAGCCGGTGACCATGCCCGCGAAGGCACCGACCGCCATGGCTGCCAGAGTGGCGGAAAAGGGATCCATGCCCACGCTGATCAGGGTCGCTGCTGTGGCGCCCCCAAGCGGAAAACTGCCATCAACCGTCAGATCAGGAAAACGAAGGATGCGGAAGGAGATCAGCACACCCAGAGCGACCAGGCCGAAAATCAGGCCGATCTCCAGGGCACCCCATAAAGCATAAATGGACATGGAAAACGAATTTACTCAATAACCTTGGTGGCGGATTTTACGAATTCTTCGTCCAGCGTGACGCCTTGGCTCTGCGCCGCGCTCAGATTGACGAAAAGCTCCAGATTGTCGCTGGTTTCCGAGGCAATATCGCCCGGTTTTTCGCCCTTCAGAATGCGAACCACCATGCGGCCGGTCTGCAGGCCGAGATTATGATAATTGACACCCATGGCTGCGATCGCGCCGCGCACCACGCTGTCGGTATCAGATGCCACCAGCGGCAGTTTGGCATCGGTGCCCACCTTGACCAGTGCCTCGTAAGCCGACACCACGTTGTTGTCGGTATTGGTGTAGATCACGTCCACTTTGCCGACCAGACTGCGCGCCGCAGCACCGACATCCACCGTGCGCGGCGCAGTGGCCTCCACCAGCGACATGCCCTGTTCAGGCAGAAGCTCGCGCATGGCCTTCACCACCACGACCGAATTGGCTTCGGCAGGGTTGTAGACCATGCCGACCCGCTTGGCGTCAGGCACGACCTTCTTGATGAGTTCGATCTGGCGTTCCAGCGACAGGCGATCAGATACCCCACTGACATTGGTGCCAGAGGCTTCCGTGGTCGGTACCAGCTGCGCCACCACCGGATCAGTGACAGCAGAATAAACAACGGGAATGTCGCGCGTGGCCGCGACCACCGCCTGCGCGGACGGCGTGGCGATGGCGACAATGACGTCCGGGCGATCGCCTATGAACTTGCGGGCAATCTGCGCCGCGATGGCATTATTGCCCTGCGCGGTCTGGTACTGCCACTTCAAGCCCTTCTCTTCTGTGTACCCTGCTTCGGCCAGGCTTTCCTTGACACCGTCCCTGACGGCATCCAGCGCCGGGTGCTCGACAATGGAGGTGACCGCCACCGATTGCGCCCATGCGGGAGCATGCAGCACCAGGCCCGCGGCAAACACGCCGGCAAACAGGGCGCGGACAGAGAGTTTCGACTTCATGGAAAGCTCCTTGGCAATATTGATAAACGGCGCTCAGCCGTGACTGCGCGTAAGTGTATGTGAGAAATGTAGCTGCTGCAGCATGTCGCGCGCCCAGCGCACGGCGGGCAGGCGATATTGACGTTCGATCATTTCGGCCCGTTCGATGAAGCGGCCCACGGATACATTGAGCAGATCGCCCTTGACGCCAATGGCAATACGGTTGCCTGCGTCAATTTCCGGCAGTACCAGCATGCCATCGGGAAAAGCGGTTCTCAGCCCTTCCAGATTGGGCTCGAAACTGCCGTGGTCGCCAAACAGGTTCACGGTAATGACGCCCGGGTCGGCCAATGCATGAGCGCAATCCTGATAGAACCCGGGCGAGCCGCGCACCGGCCCCTGAGCGTAAGCATCGTAGAGATCGACCATCAGGGCCGTGAAACGGCCGATGTTGCGGGGCTCGCGAACCCAGTCGGCAGCATCGCAGTGGTCAATTTCCGAACGAGGCGATTCAGGCAGGCGGAAGTGGCTGCGGCATACGGCGGACACCATGGGGTTCCATTCTGCCGTTGCGACTTGCGAGGGCGTATTGCGCAAGGTGTAACGCAGCAGCGAACCCGCCCCCAGGCCGAGAATGCCGATGTGATCTTCTGCTTCTGGCTCGACCAGCAGCAGCCAGGCCATCATTTGCTGGGTATAAGCCAGCACCAGATCGTTGGGGCGGCGCAGGCGCATGGCACCCTGCACCCATTCGGTACCGAAATGCAGATAGCGTATGCCCGAGGATTCCGACACGGTAGGTTCGTCGGATTCCCAGGGAGCATACGCTGCTTCGGCGGACTCAAACGTTTCAGACACGTTCGAAGATCGCGGCAATACCCTGCCCCCCGCCGATGCACATGGTCACCAGCGCATAGCGGCCCTGAATGCGCTCAAGTTCGTAAAGGGCCTTGGTCGTGATGATGGCGCCGGTGGCCCCGATGGGATGGCCCAGGCTGATGCCGCTGCCATTGGGGTTGACCTTGGCCGGGTCCATGCCCAGTTCTTTGATGACGGCGCATGCCTGAGCGGCGAACGCCTCGTTGGACTCGATGACATCCATCTGGTCGAGCGTCAGACCTGCGCGCTCCAGCGCCAGGCGCGTGGCCGGTACGGGGCCAATCCCCATGTACAGCGGCTCGACCCCTGCATGCCCATAGGACACCAGACGCGCCATCGGCTTGAGACCGCGCTGTTGCGCATGCGAGGCGCTCATCAGCAGAACCGCACCCGCGCCGTCGTTCAGGCCCGATGCATTGCCCGCCGTTACTGTGCCGTCTTCCTTGACGAATACGGGCTTCAGGCCGACGAAATCTTCAGCCTTGGCACCCATGCGCACGTGTTCATCGGTATCGAACACGACTTCACCCTTGCGGGTTTTCTGCACCACGGGCACGATCTGCGACTTGAAATAACCCTGCTTGATGGCGTTTTCCGCGCGCTGGTGCGAGGACACTGCCAGGGCGTCTTGTTCGGTACGGCTGATTTCATGGCGCTTGGCGACGTTTTCGGCCGTCACGCCCATGTGCACGCTTGCCAGAGGATCTGACAGGGCACCGGTCATCATGTCGATGAGAGCGGCATCGCCCATACGCGCGCCCCAGCGTTGTGCGGGGGCCAGATAAGGGGCGCAGCTCATGCTTTCGGCACCTGCGCCGATCGCCACCTTGGCATCACCCAGCTTGATGGACTGAGCGGCGCTGATGATGGCCTGCAGGCCCGAACCGCACAGGCGGTTGACGTTCATGGCCACCGCGCTGTCGGGAATGCCCGCATTCAGGGATGCGACACGCGACAGATACATGTCTTTGGGTTCGCTGTTGACCACCTGCCCGAATACGACGTGCTCGACTTCGGAAGGCTCCACACCGGCCCGCTCAAGGACGGCCCGCACAACGGTTGTGCCCAGCTCGGTGGGGCGCACATTCTTCAGCGCACCCCCGAAACTACCAATTGCCGTTCTGCAAGCCGCAATGACAACGACATCTTCCATGCTTGAATCTCCTGTGTATTTATCTGTAGGGCGATGTGAATCAGAAGATCATACCGCGCTGGTGCGCCACTGTCGCACCTCTGTTCAAGAATTGCCGATGAGCGCCAGTGTCTCGGTTGACCAGATCTGGCTTTGCAGCCAGGTCTGATTGAAGAGTTCAACGCGGGCCGCAGGCCAGCCATGCACACGAGCATTTTCAAACGTCTCGATATCGGCCAGCAACCTGCCCAGCTCTCCTTCTCTATCGGCCAGGGCACTCATGATTTCCTGGGAAAGCGCCAGTTGCTGCAGAAGCTGCTCCATCGACTTGCCCAGAAGCTCGCCCATCATGGACAGAATGCCCACAAAGAAAGCCGCTTCCGCACCCGCGCTGCGCTGGGCCAGACGCTCGCACATGCCTGCGCGCGTCAGGGCTCTGGAAAGCAGCAGTTTGCACGCCGGGCCATGGTTGGCCAGCAGCATGGTCAGGGCCAGCGAGCCTGCCTGCTTCAGGCCCAGCACCTGCAATGCCTGGAATAATGTCTGGATTTTGCCGTTGTAATGGAACAGGGCGGAATTGGTATAACGCAGCAGCAAGAAAGTGAGCTGGGCATCCTGCGCAATGATGCGTTCGATTTCCTTGACCCGGACATCGCCCTTTTGCAGCTCCACCAGCAGGCGGACCAGCGCAGCGTGGTTGTTGCTGCGTTCACTGGAAAACGCCTGCTGGGTTTCGGCCCGGGCATAGAAATACCCCTGAAAAAGCGTGAAGCCCATGCCCCGCAGGCGCTCGAAAGTCTGCAGGTCTTCGACCTTCTCGGCCAGCAGCCGCAGACCGCGCTTCTTGTAAAGTGCGACCGCATCCGCATCGAAGGGCTGATGCAGATCAACCTTGATGATGGTGGCCACATCGAGCAAGGGCCTGGTGTCTTCGGTCAGGACAAAGTCATCCAGCGCCACCTCGTAACCCAGTTCGCGAATTTGCCTCAATGCAGCCAGCACTTCGGGGTCGGCCGCCACATTTTCCAGGACTTCAACCACCACCTGCCCCGATGAGGGAGGCAGGAGTTCGGGTTTGAGCAACAGATCGCGCGGCGTATTGACGAAAACCAGGCGCTGGCCGACCAGGCGTTCGATGCCGATCTCGTAGAATGCGATATGGCAGACGCGCGCCGTTGCCAGCATCGCCTCATCGTCAGCAACGTTGGCAAAGGTCGCCGCGGCGTTTTCACGATAGAGCAGTTCGTCAGCTACGTGCACGAGGTCGCCATCGCAGATGGGTTGCAAGGCAATGCAGTAATTCTGCAATCCGGGGGTTTCCACTTCCCCTGGCGACGTCCCATGCGCGGTCACTTCAAATTCAGCCATGGTCTGCAGGCCCTTTGTAAGAAATAAACCACAATAAAAAGAAGACAACCCGCGCACGCAGCGCGTGATGAGTGCCCTTCATCACAATGGGCTCACAGGGCTCAATCATAAATGTAACTGTCAGCAATATCAGATAATTAACTGAAAATAACGAATTTTGACGATATCGCCAGCCAGTTTGAGCGCATTGGAGGCCCTGACCCGTCCTCACTGATATCATGGTCGCTTTCCCGCAACACTTCTTTTGTACTGTGAAATTAGCCACCTGGAACGTCAATTCTCTGAAAGTCCGCCTGCCGCAGGTATTGAACTGGCTGCGCGACAACCCCGTTGATGCCCTGTGCCTGCAAGAGCTCAAGCTGGCCGACGAATTCTTCCCTCTGGAAGCATTCACGGAAATCGGCTATCACGCAGTCTGGGCTGGCCAGAAAACCTATAACGGCGTCGCCATCATTTCCAGGCAGCCCGGCGCCGATACGCATCGCAACCTGCCCGGCCTGGAAGACCCGCAACAGCGAGTGGTCGCCACCACTCTGCCCTCGCCCGCTGGCCCTGTGCGTGTCATCAGCGCCTATTGCCCCAATGGCCAGTCGCTCGACAGCGACAAATACCAGTACAAACTGCGCTGGTTCCAGGCTTTGCATGAATGGCTGCAGGAAGAGCTGCAAGCGCATCCGCGCCTGGCAATATTGGGCGACTACAACGTCGCCCCGGCCGACGAAGATGTCCATGACCCGGCCAAATGGGAAGGAGATGTCCTGGTGTCCGAGCCCGAACGCGCTGCGTTCCAAGCTCTGCTCGACCTGGGTCTGACCGACGCCTTCCGTCTATTCCCGCAAGAAGAGAAATCCTTCTCGTGGTGGGATTACCGGCGGATGGCCTTCCGCCGTAATGCTGGGCTGCGCATTGATCACGTCTTGCTGTCAGATGCTTTACGCCCCCTATGTACAGAATGCGTGATCGACAAAGAGCCTCGCGGTTGGGAGCAGCCCTCCGATCACACCCCCGTAATCGCCACGCTTAATTTCGGCCAGGAACCTTAACCTTATGCAAGTCACCAGCCATGTAGTGAATCGCTTCGATACCGGCGTCGTACTTGACGTCAACGCCGACGGCCTGCCTGTGCGGGCTTACGTTGCCATCAGCGCCCCCGACCCCGAAGCCGTGACTGCCTTCGTGCCGCCTGAGCAATTCGAAAGTGGCGCCAGCCTGCATGTAGCGGCCATCAGCACGGCCGATGAAGCAAGCGCCACACTTGAGGACGTGCTATTTAACATGGAGGCGGATGACGCAGTGGCTTTTTTGTGCGCCGACCCCGAAAGCTGGTTAGCCACGCTTGAGCAACTCGGTTACGACCCCGACTCCGACTCGAGTCCGCTAGAATAACGGTTTTTCTTCGCATAGACCTATGTCGCAACGCCCTGGTAACGTATTCATGATTGTCGCCCCCAGTGGCGCCGGGAAATCCAGTCTCGTCAATGCCTTGCTCGAAAAAGAGCCTGACATGATGTTGTCGATTTCCTGTACGACACGCCCTCCTCGCCCCGGCGAAGAACATGAAAAACATTATCGCTTCGTGAGCGTCGAAGAATTCCAAGCCTTGCGCGATGCCGGCTCCATGCTTGAGTGGGCCGAAGTACACGGTAATTTCTATGGCACCCCGCGCGACAGAATCGATGAAGCCCTGCAATCCGGGCGCGATGTCCTGCTGGAGATCGACTGGCAAGGCGCCCGGCAGGTTCGCCAGTTTCTGCCCGACGCCATTGGGGTATTCATCCTGCCCCCTTCTATCGAGGCGCTTGAGCTACGATTGAAGAAGCGCGGCCAAGATGAACCGCATGTGATCGCACGGCGCCTGCTCGCCGCAGGCGGCGAAATGTCGCATGTATCAGAGTGTCAATATGTTATTATTAATCAAGAATTTAGCACTGCTCTGAAAGAACTTTGCAGCATCGTTGCTGCTGCCCGCCTGCGCTATGCGGCTCAAGCCACCAG
>JAAZDZ010000536.1 GCA_012512545.1 Alcaligenaceae bacterium
AATCCGCAAGATCATCGACGAGCAATACGATATTGCGCGCAAGCTGATCGAAGACAACGCCGACAAAATGCATGCCATGGCGGCAGCGTTGCTCGAATGGGAAACCATCGACGCCGACCAGATCGACGACATCATGGAAGGCCGGGAGCCGCGTCCACCCAAGTCGTCGCCGCCTCCTTCCGACACCACCGACCAAAGCCCTCCGGCGGCCGGGGTGTCTCCCAGTGCGGATGGCAGCACCGCCGCTACACCGGTCTGAACGACTGACCCAACGCTCCGGTACTAGCCGGAGCGCTTTTTTTCAATACCAACATGCCTTTGATAATGCAATGCGGGCGCTTCGAGCTGGATCTCGGGCGCCCTTTGGTCATGGGAATCCTGAACGTGACCCCCGATTCCTTTTCCGATGGCACGGGCGAACTCTCCATCGAGCGGGCGGTGCAGCGCGCCCGTCGCATGGTGGAAGAGGGCGCCGACATGATAGATATCGGTGGTGAATCGACCCGGCCCGGAGCCGACCCGGTATCGTTGCAGGAAGAGCTGGATCGCGTTCTGCCTGTGATCGAGGCACTTCATGATGCCGCCGTGCCGCTTTCTATCGACACCTTCAAACCTGCGGTGATGCAAGGCGCATTGCAGGCGGGCGCCGACATGATCAATGATATTCGTGCTCTGCGCGAACCCGGCGCCATCGAAGCGGTTGCCGACAGCCGCTGCGGGCTGTGTATCATGCACATGCAGGGCGAGCCGCGCACCATGCAGGTGGCGCCGCACTATGACGATGTTGTGCATGATGTAAAGAATTTTCTGGCAGAACGGGCGCAGGCGCTGGTGCAGGCTGGCATCAACCCGCAACGTATTGTGCTGGACCCGGGTTTTGGCTTTGGCAAGACGGCTGGGCAGAACTATTCCATGCTGCGGCGGCTCGACAGCATGCAGGTAGGCAGCTATCCATGGCTGCTGGGCTTTTCGCGCAAATCCATGCTCGGCCATGTGGTGGGGCGCGAACCCCGCGATCGGCTGGCGGCCAGCCTGGCAGCAGCGCTTTATGGCCTTGAAAAAGGCGGTCACATCCTCCGTGTGCATGATGTCGCAGAAACAGTGGATGCGGTAAAAATATGGCAAACAATAAAAGATGAGTCATTTGTATGAGCACACGTCAATATTTTGGTACTGATGGCATACGCGGCCGGGTAGGCGGGCCGACGATTAACGCGGAATTTGCTCTGCGCCTGGGCTATGCCGCCGGGCGCGTGCTGGCGCGCCGCCAGCCCGCCCACGGGCGTCCCGCAGTGGTCATTGGCAAGGACACGCGCATTTCCGGCTATATGCTGGAATCCGCCCTGGAGGCGGGGCTTTCCGCCGCAGGCATTGATGTTCTGCTGGCAGGGCCCGTTCCCACGCCGGCAGTGGCTTACCTGACACGCACATTCCGGCTGGTGGCCGGCATTGTGATCAGCGCATCGCACAATCCTTACCACGACAACGGCATCAAATTCTTTTCCGGCGATGGCATGAAGCTGCCGGATGAGGTCGAGGCCGAAATCGAAGCCATGCTCACTGAGCCGCTGAACTGCGTTGATTCCGAACACCTGGGCCGTGCGCGCCGGGTCGAGGATGCCGCAGGCCGCTATATCGAGTTCTGCAAGAGTGCCTTTCCCAACGAGCTTGCGCTTTCTGGCATGTCCATCGTGGTCGATGCCGCCCACGGCGCGGCTTATCACATTGCGCCCCATGTGTTCCGCGAACTGGGTGCTGAAGTGTTTGCCGTAGGGTGCAAACCTGATGGCTTCAACATCAATGAAGGGGTCGGTGCTACTTACCCCGAACATCTGGTCGAGCAGGTGCAGGCGCATGGAGCCGACCTTGGCATCGCGCTGGATGGCGATGCCGACCGTCTGCAGATGGTGGACGCGGACGGCAGGCTCTACAACGGCGACGAACTCCTGTATGTGATTGTCCGCGACCGCATGCGGCTCAAGCCGGTGGCAGGCGTGGTGGGCACGCTGATGACCAACTTCGGCTTTGAAAAGCGGATGAAGGATCTCAATATTCCGTTCGAGCGCGCCAAAGTGGGCGACCGCTACGTGCTCGAATTGCTGCAGCAGAAAGGCTGGCTGTTCGGTGGCGAAAGCTCGGGCCATCTGTTGTGTCTGGATCAGCACACTACGGGCGACGGCATCATCGCTGCGTTGCAGGTGCTGCAGGCGATGGCACGTACCGGCGCAAGCCTGGCGGAACAGGTTGGCGACTTGCGCATGTACCCGCAAAATATGGTGAACGTGCCTCTGGAGCCGGGTACGGATTGGCAGAATCATGCCGGGCTGGCAGCCGCGACCCGCGAGGTCGAAGCCATGCTGGCGGGGCGGGGGCGGGTGTTGATACGCGCTTCAGGCACTGAGCCCAAGCTGCGGCTGATGGTTGAGGCCGAAGACGCCGCGCTGGCGGAAGCTGGCGTGCAAAAACTAGTTGCGGTGAATTTAACAAACAGTTAATGTACGTGTCGATATATTGACATAATGCTTACAGATAATGACGGCATTACGTTATTCGGCCTATTGCATTGCCTATGTTAGAAACACTCGACAGCCATCTCATCCATGCGCATCCGCTGGCTCTGCCGCGTATTGCGGTGGGCAGCCTCGAATTGACAGTGGCGCGCACCCCGGAAGAAATCGAAGCTTCCCAGCGGTTGCGCTTCTCTGTCTTTACCGAAGAAATGAATGCGGTCTTTCCTGATTCCGCCAATGGTCTCGACACGGATGAATACGATCCCTGGTGCGAGCACCTGCTGGTGCGCGAACAACTGACAGGTGAGATCGTGGGCACTTATCGGTTGCTGACCCCTGTTAACGCAGAACGGTTGGGCGGTTATTACTCTGAATCCGAATTCGATCTCTCCAGCCTGGGCGACATGCGCAGGCAGGTCATCGAACTGGGCCGTTCCTGCATCCACCCCGATTACCGCAATGGCGCAGTCATCATGCTGCTGTGGGCGGGCATCGCCAATATCGTCAAGCACCTGAAACTGCGTTATGTCCTGGGTTGCGCCAGCGTCAGCCTGCGCGATGGCGGCGTGACGGCGGCTCATGTCTGGCATCAGGCCAAGCGCGGCATGGCGGAAGCCGCCCATCTGCCCGTGCTGCGCGAAG
>JAAZDZ010000537.1 GCA_012512545.1 Alcaligenaceae bacterium
CGGCCTGCAGGGCAGCCAGGTATTCTTGCTCGGGCAGTTCGCTGTCGGCCTGGTGCGAGTTGAAATCGCAATAAGGGCATTTGCGCACGCACCAGGGCACATGCACATAAAGCGATAGCGGCGGCGAAGGCCGGTGGCCCAGCCCATGACCAGCCGCAGGGCGCACACGCGGGCGGTCAACGGGTTCGGCATCCATGCCTGCTGCCTTGGCGCGCCGCCCGAGTGGGCTGTCTTGAGCACCTGCCGTCATGATGCAGCCTTGTTATCGCGCAATTGCTGCAACAGGCTGGCCAATGCCCGCCCGCGATGGCTTACGCGGTTTTTTTCCGCCGGGTCGAGCTCGGCGACTGTGCAGTCGTATTCAGGCAGCCAGAAGTGCGGGTCGTAGCCAAAGCCGTTCTCGCCGCGCGGTGTCTTCACGATTTTGCCATGCCAGCGCCCTTCAGCGACCAACGGACAAGGGTCTTCAGGGCTTTCGATATAAACCAGCACGGCCACATAGAAAGCGCTGTGATCCTCGACCCGCTGCAGATGGCTGACCAGACGCATATTATTGGCCAGATCGGATTTTTCCCCACCGCCAATACTGGCATAGCGGGCGGAATAGATACCGGGGGCGCCGCCCAGCGCGGGCACGCACAGGCCGGAATCATCCGCCAGGGCCGGCAGCCCCGTATGCTGGCTTGCATGGCGCGCCTTGGCCAGGGCGTTTTCCAGAAAAGTGAGATGAGGCTCTTCCGCTTCTGGAACGCCCCGTTCGCTTTGGGCAATCATGCGGATTCCGGCCGCCTCCAGAATGGCGGAAAACTCGCGCAGCTTGCCCGCGTTGCCGGACGCAAGCACAACTTCGCGCCAAGTCTGGCTTGCGCTTTGGCGCGTGGTCATAGGTTCTCTCCGGAGTGGGAACGATCTAAAGAAAGAGGCGGCGTTTCGCCGGACGCTTCAAGGGCTGCCTGGCTGGCATCCTCCTGCATCAACTGCACCAGTTGCTGCGCGAATATGGGCAGGCGGTCGAGTTCTCTGACGCAGATATGCAGGCGCCGCACCGCCCAGGGGTTTTTCAGGTCGATGATCCGGATAGGGAGATCCTGCACATAGCGCAAAGCAGCAGTATGCGGAATGACACCCAGGCCCACCCCCGCTGAAATCATGCGGCACACCGCTTCAAAACTGCTGACTTCCACCCTGAAGCGCAAGGCGCGCCCCTGTTCCTCGGCAGCCTGCAGCAAAAAGGCATGAATGGCGCTGCTTTCCGCCAGGCAGACGTAATCGTCGTCCAGCGTATCTTCAAAATCCACTGAAGCGGCGGCGGCCAGGGGATGGTCATTGCGCGTCACCAGCACCAGCCGGTCGCTGCGGTAAGGCAGGAATTCCAGGCCGCGATCCTGCGCCGGCGCCGCCGTGATGCCGATATCCGCCGAGCCGTCCAGCACGGCCTTGACGACCTGATGGCTCAGCCGCTCGCGCAGTTCGATATTTACATCAGGGTGGGCCGCCAGATAACTGGCCAGAATATCTGGCATGAATTCATTCATGGCCGTGGTGTTGGCGCAGACTTTCACCAGCCCCTTGATGCCGCTGGCGAACTCCTGCATATCGCCCCGCAAGTGCTCAAGCTGACGCATCACCACGCGGGCATGACGCAGAAAGGCATCGCCTGCGGGGGTCAGCGTAACGCCCTGGCTGCTGCGAAAGAAAATAGTGGTGCCCAGCCGCTGCTCCAGATTCTTCACCCGACCGCTGGCAGCGGGCAGCGACAGGAAGCTGCGCTCAGCCCCCTTGGTCATGCTTTGGGCCGCAGCTACGTTCACCACGAGCTGCAAGTCGGTGAAGTCGAAATGCATGGTCATTGGACAATCTCTTTGAAAACCCCAAAGGCTTGCTTCAGAAAGCAAGAATTGGCAGAAGTCGGCACATCAGGCAAAGTAATCACGATCTGACACTCTATTGTAATGAACCGGAACATAGCATCATGACCACGCCAAACCATCCCAGTGCCGTGCTGGCTGATTTTGCCGCTTCGCTGCGCTACGATGCCATTCCCGAGGCCGTACTTCGGCGCACCGAAGACCTCATGCTGGACACCCTGGGCTCCATCCTGGCCGGCTCCAGCGCGCGCGCCGTGCGCACCATCGCCGATTACGCCGATGTCATGGGCCCCACCAGCGGCCCCAGCGAAAACCTGGTCACGGGCCGTGGCACATCGCCGGTCTTCGCCGCCATGGTCAATGCCGCCGCCGCCCATATGGTAGAACAGGACGACGTGCATAACGGTTCCGTCTTCCACCCCGCAGCCGTGGTTTTCCCGCCCGCCATTGCAGTCGCCCAGGCTCTGGGCCGCTCGGGCCCCGAACTCCTGACCGCCTGCGTAGCCGGTTATGAAGTCGGCATCCGGGTTGGCGAATTCCTGGGCCGCTCCCACTACAAGATTTTCCACACCACCGGCACAGTCGGCGCCCTGGCCGCCGCCGCCGCGGTGGGCAATCTGCTGCGCCTGGACAGCGAACAAATGCTGCATGCCCTGGGCTCGGCCGGAACGCAATCTGCCGGTCTGTGGGAATTCCTCAAAGACGCTGCGGATTCCAAGCAGCTGCACACCGCCCGGGCTGCCGTCAATGGCCTGATGGCCGCCTGGCTGGCGCGCGATGGATTCACTGGTGCCAGCCGTATTCTGGAAGGCTCGCAGGGTATGGCGGCAGGCATGTCCACCGATGCCGACCCCGCCAAACTGACCGACGGTCTGGGCAGCCGCTGGACGGTTCTGGAAACCTCCTTCAAGTTCCACGCTTCATGCCGCCACACCCATCCGGCCGCCGATGCTCTGCAAAAAGCCATGCAGGACAACAACCTGCAGGTTCAGGATATCGAACGCGTTGAAACCCTTGTGCATCAAGGCGCAATCGACGTGCTTGGCCCGGTGGTCAACCCCACTACCGTACACCAGTCAAAATTCTCCATGGGCACGGTGCTGGCCATGATTGCCCTGCACGGACGCGCGGGCCTGGCTGAGTTCGACGCCGCCCCTGGCGTCGCCGAAGTCGCTGATTTCCGTGACCGCGTCACTATGGAACTGGATGCTGAAGTCGATGGCGCCTACCCCTTGCGCTGGATCGGCAAAGTTATTGTCCATACCCACGATGGCCGCCGTCTGGAAGCGCGGGTGGACGAGCCCAAGGGCGACCCCGGCAATAC
>JAAZDZ010000538.1 GCA_012512545.1 Alcaligenaceae bacterium
GGGCATCGGCAGCGCGGCTGGCATTGTGCTGCGAGGGGCGCTGAGGCGCGGCCTGGGCCACCGAAGGGCTGCGTTTTTCGCCCAGCAGACGCGAAAAATCCAGACCGTGAGCGGGATCGGCCGACTGGCGCAGCCTGGAGGATTCTGTGGCGCCGTTGGGGCTGGAAAGAATGCTGATAAGCGTGGGCGTATTCATTCAGGGCCTGTCAATGTTTGCCGTTATCGCGGCGAAAAAGATTGGCGGCGATTTCGTCGTTGGCGCGCTGTTCACGCCTGGCGTTGCGCAAAACCTGCTGCTGTCGCTGGCGTGACTGCAGGGCTTCGTAGGCGCCGAGCCGCTGTTTTTCAGCCTGCCATTGCTGGCGCCCGGCTGTCAGCTGGGACTCGGAATGTGCGACGATATTATTTTGCTGCACAATGGCCTCATCCAATGTGTTGAGGAAACGGCGAAAATTCAGGTAGTTCGAGGCGGTTACGCCCACTTCGGTGCTTTGCAGCAGCCGCTGGGCGTAATCCAGCCGGTAATCATGCAGCATATCAAGCTGCTGTTGGGCTTTATCGCGTTCGCTGGCGGCTTTCTGCAGGACTTTAGCCGCTTCATCGACGGCCTCGTTGGTCACGTCGATGAGCAAGTCGAAAGAAGGCTTTTTCGGCATATCAGGCTACCTCATCTTGGCAAGTCTTGCTGGCCCTGGCCCGCGATATGGCGTTTCCGGGAAGGCTGAAACAGGTTTTCCAGGTGTGTCACGGCGTCTTCGTAGCTCACGCGCTCATGCATGCTTTGCTGCAGAAAGGCTTCAAGCTGCGGGTAGCGGGCGATTGCTTCGTCGATTTGCGGGTCGTTGCCTGCGGTATAGGCGCCGATGGCGATCAGGTCGCGGTTGCGCTGGTAGCGCGACAGCATCTGCTTGAAGCGGTGTACCAGCGCAATGTGTTCGGTTGACACGATGGATGACATGACGCGGGAAATCGACGCTTCGATATCAATGGCCGGGTAATGGCCGGATTCCGCCAGATTGCGCGACAGCACAATGTGCCCGTCGAGAATGGCGCGCGCGGCGTCGGCAATCGGGTCCTGCTGGTCGTCGCCTTCTGTCAGCACGGTGTAGAAGGCGGTAATGGAGCCTGCGGGCCGGTCGCCCATGGGCGCACCGTTGCCTGCCCGTTCCACCAGCGCAGGCAGTTTGGCGAAGACGGAAGGCGGATACCCCTTGGTGGCCGGCGGTTCGCCGATTGCCAGCGCGATTTCGCGCTGGGCCATGGCGTAGCGGGTCAGGGAATCCATGATGAGCAATACGTTTTTGCCCTGTTCGCGGAAATGCTCGGCCAGGCGCGTGGCATAGACGGACGCCTGCAGGCGCAGCAGCGGCGAGACATCGGCCGGCGCCGCCACCACAACCGCGCGGCGCAGGCCGTCCGGCCCCAGGTTGTGCTCGATGAATTCTTTCACTTCGCGGCCCCGCTCGCCGATCAGCCCGACCACGATGACATCGGCAGAGGTATAGCGGGCCATCATGCCCAGCAGCACACTCTTGCCCACCCCCGAACCGGCAAACAGCCCCATGCGCTGGCCCCGGCCAACAGTCAGCAGGGCATTGATGGCGCGCACGCCGACATCCAGCGCGGTATCGACCGGCGCCCGGGCCAGGGGGTTGATGTGCTGTGCGGCCAGTGAGGCGGGCTGCACGTTTTCAAACAGGCCAAGGTCATCCAGCGGACGGCCGGCGCCATCCAGCACACGGCCCAGCAGGCCGTCGCCCACCGGCAGATGTTGCGACAGAACCGGAGGCGGGCCGGGGTTTTCGATGCGGTGGCGCGGCAAGGTCAGGCGGCTCTGCACGGAAGGCTCAATCGGCACAACGCGCGCGCCGGGCGGCAGACCGGTGATGTCGGTCTGCGGCATCAGGTAAAGGGTGTTGTCGTGAAAGCCCACGACTTCGGCATTGGCCCAGTGGCGCCCGCCTGGCGACATTTCGATTTTGCAGGCGGCGCCGACTGCCAGGCGCAGGCCGGTGGCTTCCAGCACCAGCCCGGTGGCGCGCGTGACGCGGCCGCTGATATGCCAGGATTCGACTGCGGCGACGCGCTGCTCTGCGGATTCGAGCAGGGCAGACCAGCGTTCACCGGCGGTAGCGAGCAGTTGCGGGCGATCTGGCATAGTGCACGACCTCAGCCTTGAGTGCCCAGCGTGGAGACCACCCGCTGCCAGCGTGTCTGCAGGGTGGCATCAATGTTGCCCAGGGCGGTTTCGGCAACACAGCCGCCCCGGTCTATGCTCATGTCGGCCTGCAGACGCCAGTGGGTGACGCTGCCGCTCTGCTGAAGGTATTCATCAACCAGATCAAGATCGGCGGGGTTGACGCGCAGCTTGAGAA
>JAAZDZ010000539.1 GCA_012512545.1 Alcaligenaceae bacterium
GGCTACAACCGCGCGGCGCGCCTGCTCGAACAGATGGAACAGTCGGGGCTGGTGTCGGCCATGCAATCCAATGGAAATCGTGAAATTCTTGTTCCCGCGGGGAAGGCAGGTGATGATGATTAAAACGGCAGCGAAGTGGTTGGCTGTCGGCATGATGGCAGTCGCTTGCGCGCCCGCGCTGGCAGCCGGTGCGCATGCTCAATTGCAACGGTTTGTGGCGGACGTTCAGTCGGCCACCGGCCGCTTTACCCAGCAGGTGGCCGATGATCAAGGCCAGCAGCGCCAGGCCCAGCAAGGCGAGTTCGCCTTCCAGCGTCCCGGGCGTTTCCGCTGGGAAACCCTGCAGCCTTACGAACAACTGGTCGTGTCCGACGGCCAGGTGCTGCGCCAGTATGACCCCGATCTGGCGCAGGTCACTGAGAAACCGGTGGATGCCTCCATCGGAGCCTCGCCCGCCGCCATCCTGTTTGGTTCTGGCAGCCTTGAAGAAGCGTTTGAACTGGTGCCCCAGGATGATCGCGACGGCCTGTCCTGGCTGCGCGCCAGGCCGCGCAGTGGCGATGCCGGTTTTACGCACGTGGACATCGGTTTTGCCGAAGGCATGCCGCGCCGCCTGGAACTGCTTGACGCTTTTGGTCAGACCACCCGCATCGAGCTGGCGGACATCGTGCCCAACCCCAGCCTGCCCGCCGATGCCTTTGCCTTTGACGTGCCCGCCGATGTGGATGTCGTCAGGGTGCAGTAGGCTGCATGGCAATGAGTAACGATCTTTTTGGCGAAGGGGGCGGTCAGCCGGGCCAGGCAGCCGCTTATTCGCCTCTGGCCGAGCGTATGCGGCCGCGCACGCTGGCCGAAGTGGTGGGCCAGGCCCATTTGCTGGGGCCGGGCAAGCCGTTGCGCGTGGCGTTTGAGTCCGGCAGGCCGCACTCCATGATTTTCTGGGGGCCGCCAGGAGTGGGCAAGACCACACTGGCGCGTCTGATGGTCGAAGGGTTCGATGCCCAGTTCATCGCTATTTCCGCTGTGTTGGGCGGGGTGAAGGACATTCGCGATGCGGTGGTGGCAGCGCAGGCCGCTCAGGCGCGCGGCCGCCGCACCATCCTGTTCGTGGATGAAGTGCACCGCTTCAACAAAGCCCAGCAGGATGCATTTCTGCCCTATGTCGAAAGCGGCCTGTTCACCTTTATTGGCGCCACCACCGAAAACCCCTCTTTTGAAGTGAATTCCGCGCTGCTGTCGCGGGCCCGCGTCTATGTGCTGCAGGCTTTGAGCTTCGAGGAACTGGGCACGCTGGTGGATCGCGCCCTGGAAACCATGAATGCCGAGGCCGGGCAGGCGCCGCTCAGTTTTGAGGATGCCGCCCGCGAGCAGTTGGCGCGCTGGGCGGATGGCGATGCGCGGCGCCTGATCAACGCCATGGAAATCGTGGCCGAATCGGCGCGCAATGCCCGCCGCGAAGTCGTGGACCCGGCCTGGCTGGAAACCGCGCTGTCGCAGAGCCTGCGCCGCTTCGACAAGGGTGGCGAGGCGTTCTATGACCAGATCAGCGCCTTGCACAAGGCGATACGGGGTTCCGACCCTGATGCCTCTCTGTACTGGTTCAGCCGCATGCTTGATGGCGGTGCCGACCCGCGCTACCTGTCGCGGCGCCTGGTGCGCATGGCGGTGGAAGACATCGGCCTGGCCGACCCGCGCGCCACGCAGCTCACCCTGAATGCGGCCGATATCTACGAACGGCTGGGCTCGCCGGAAGGCGAACTGGCCTTGGCTCAGGCGGTGGTGTATCTGGCGTGCGCGGCAAAATCCAACGCGGTGTACAACGCCTACAAGGCCGCCCGCCGTTATGCGGAGCAGCACGGCAGCGCGCCAGTGCCTCTGCATTTGCGCAATGCGCCCACCAAACTCATGAAGGAACTGGGTTATGGGCGCCGCTATCGCTATGCGCATGACGAGCCTCACGGCTATGCGGCGGGTGAGCAATATTTCCCCGATGGGCTGGATGCCGTTTTCTACGAGCCGACAGATCGCGGCCTGGAAGGTAAAATCCAGCAAAAGCTGGCATTCTTGCGTGAACTCGATGGCCACTCGTCAAAGCGCGGGCCTCGTGGTTGATGCTGACCCCCGGCAAAGTAAACAGCAACATGCGGCGCCCGGTGCGCCCCTGCCGTTGCAGCGCATCAATTTTTGCTTGATGGCGCCGCTTTTGTACAACTCCTGTTTTCACTTTTTTCTTGGCTGACCCATGCTAGACCAGAATCTGCTGCGCAGAGATCTCCCTTCCGTTGTTAAAGCCCTGTCCTTGCGCGGGCTGTCCTTCGACGCAGAACGCTTCAACCGGCTGGAGTCCGGGCGCAAGGCCGCACAGACGGAAACCGAAACCCTGCAGGCGCGGCGCAACGCCCTGGCCAAACAGATTGGCCAGCTGAAATCCCGCGGCGAAGACGCGTCCGCCGTCATGGCCGAATCCCAGGCCATCCCGGAACAGCTCAAGCAGCTTGAATCACGCCTGAGCGCCATCCAGACGGAAATTTCCGACTGGCTGCTCACCGTGCCCAACCTGCCGCACGCAAGCGTGCCGGAAGGAAAATCGGAAGAAGACAACGTTGAAGTGCGCCGCTGGCTGCCGCCCGGCATGCAGGCCGATGCGAATGGCAACCCGCCCGCACTGGGCTTCGAGGTGCGCGATCATGTGGCCGTGGGCGAACCCCTGGGGCTGGATTTCGAAACCGCCCGCAAACTGTCGGGTTCGCGTTTCATGATGCTGCGTTCCCAGGTGGCACGTCTGCACCGGGCGCTGGCGCAGTTCATGCTTGATCTGCACACCACCCGGCATGGCTACCAGGAATGCTATACCCCCTACATTGTCAATGCGTCCACGCTGCAGGGCACCGGCCAGTTGCCCAAGTTCAAGGACGACATGTTCTGGGTGACCAAGGGCGGCGATGACGACGGCGAGGAAGATCGCGAAGAACTGTATCTGATTTCCACTTCTGAAATCACCCTGACAGCATCAGTGCGTGATTCCATCCTGCCAGCTGAAGCCCTGCCCACCCGGCTGACGGCGCATACGCCGTGTTTCCGTTCGGAAGCAGGCAGCGGCGGGCGCGATGTGCGCGGCATGATTCGTCAGCATCAGTTCGACAAGGTGGAAATGGTGCAGATCGTGCACCCGGAAAAATCCTATGAAGCCCTGGAAGAAATGGTCGGCCATGCGGAAGCCGTCCTGCAGGCGCTGGAACTTCCCTACCGGGTCGTGGCGCTGTGCGCGGGCGATATGGGCTTTGGCGCAGCCAAGACCTACGACCTCGAAGTCTGGCTGCCCGCGCAAGATACCTGGCGCGAGATTTCTTCCGTATCCAACTGCGAAGCCTTTCAGGCGCGCCGCATGCAGGCGCGGTTCCGCGCGGGCAAGGGCAAGCCTGAATACGTGCATACTCTGAACGGTTCCGGCCTGGCGGTTGGGCGCACTCTGGTGGCGGTGCTGGAAAACGGTCAGCAGGCCGATGGCAGTGTGGTCATACCGCAGGCTTTGCGACCCTACATGGGTGGGCTGGAAGTACTGAAGGCGGAATAAGCTCTGCGTTTCGCCAGAATGCAAAAGCCCCGCCTTGGAAGGCGGGGCTTTTGCGTGGATGGCTGCATGAACCTCAATAGCGGCTTTTAGCGGCGCCAGTAGCCATGAGCGCGGGCATGGGGTGGCGGCCCGGGGCGGTGTCCCTTGTGCAGGTGGTGCCTGTGCTGTGAGCGGTGGGCATGTTTGCCGCGGTAATGCTTGTGGGAATGGCGGTAAACCTTTTCCGGGTAGTAATAGACCGGCGCGCCATAATGGCGGTGCCTCACCGGCGGATGGTAATGGTGATGGTGGTGGCGGCCTTGCGTGCCGATGATCACGCCTGGCACGCCAATACCTATGTGAATGTCCACATCGGCTTTGGCGGGCGCACTGAACAGGCCCGCGCCCAGCAGCAGCCCGAGTACGAATAGTTTCTTCATGGCAAGCCCTCTTTTTTACGTCGTATGGCCTATTGTGCTGCACAAGTGGTTTCACAATTGTTGGCGTAACGACTTCAAAAGCTTCAAAAGGCAACCATAAAGTAGCGACCTGGCGGGCAGTCTGGCGTATCAACCCCTGAAAAAGCGGCAGGCACCGCCTGATTCCGGGTTTCAGCCCGCGTGTTGCGCGGTCGCCGGGCTGTTCAAGGTGTGATGCAGATGTATCCAGTCCACCATGGCGGATTCCGGCTGGTAGCCGTCCACGACTTCTGTGAACAGCTTGCGCATTTGCGGGTAGTTGTCATCGCTGATGGCCAGTGCGAGTTCTTCCAGCACCGTTTTCAGCGGCTCCCAGCCCAGGCGGTTTTCGCTGGCGCGCATGATCATGGGATGGCGGGTAGGGGAC
>JAAZDZ010000540.1 GCA_012512545.1 Alcaligenaceae bacterium
GATGTGTACCGTACCCTGATCGCCGAAGACGTCGATATTGGCCTCGCCACGGTTTATCGGGTGCTGACGCAGTTCGAGCAGGCCGGTATCCTGGTGCGCAGCCAGTTCGACGGCGGCAAGGCCGTGTTCGAACTGAACGATGGCGATCATCACGACCACCTCATCTGCACCCACTGCAACAAGGTTGTGGAATTCAGCGACGAAAAAATCGAAACCCGCCAGTACAAGGTGGCGGAAGAACATGGTTTTGTCCTGGAAAGCCACACCATGATGCTGTACGGCATGTGCCCTGACTGCGCCCGCACAAAGCGCACCCGGTAACAAAAACCGGGTGGGTCAGCCTGCCAGCATTTCGCTGGCGTGCCTGCGGGTGGTATCGGTGATGGTCATGCCGCCCAGCATGCGGGCGATTTCGTCGATGCGTCCCTGCTCGTCAAGCAGGTGGATATCCGACAGCGTGCCGCTTTCAGCGGATGACTTGCTGACTTCAAAATGATGCTTGCCGCGTGCCGCGACTTGCGGCAGGTGAGTCACACACAGCACCTGGTGGCGGTCGCCCAACTGGTGCAGAAGCCGACCCACCACCTCTGCCACCGCGCCGCCGATGCCGGTATCCACTTCATCGAAAATCAGCGTGGGCACTTGCGCGGCCTGACTGGCAATGACAGACAGCGCCAGTGACAGGCGGGCGAGTTCACCGCCGGAAGCCACTTTGGCCAAGGGGCGCAGCGGTGTGCCTGCATGACCGGCCACGCGGAATTCGACGGTCTCCTTACCATGCGGGCCTGGCGCGCAGGCTTCCAGAACGATTTCAAAAGAACCGCCCTGCATGGCGAGTTCCTGCATGGCGGCCGTGACTTCCCGGCTCAGGCGCTGGGCCGTTTTGCGGCGCGCTTTGCTCAGGCGGCCGGCCACGCCGTGATAGGCGCTTTCGGTGGCCGCCACCCTGGCCTGCAAGGCTTCGAGGTCGATGGCCGCGTTGCTGGCGGCCAGTTCGGCGCTCAGGCGTTCCTGCAGCGCGGGCAGTTCTTCGGGTTCGATATGGTGTTTGCGCGCCGCCTCGAACAACTCGCTGACGCGCTGGTCGGCGCGTGCCAGGGCTTCCGGGTCGAGTTCCAGGCGACCCAGATAGCTGTTGAGGTCGGATACGGCTTCCGTGGCGGAGATCCGGGCGGATTCCAGGGCGTCGAGCGTGCTTTGCAACTGGCTGTCGTGGCGCAGCAGGGGTTCTATCTGGTGGGCCGCGCTGTTGAGCGCCTGCAGGGCCGAGCCGGATTCATCGTCCAGCAGCGCCAGGGCGCGCCCGCAGCCTTCAAGCAGAGCCTGCCCATGGGCCAGCCGCGATTGCTCGTTGCTGATCTGTTCCCATTCGCCGGGTTGGGGCGCCAGCGTTTCGAGTTCGCTCAGCAGCCATTGCAGGCGGTCGCGTTCCTGCTGCACGGCGTCCGCGTTGCGTTGAGCCGCTTGCAGCGCTTCCAGGGCCTGTTTCCAGCTCTGCCAGGCGTGCTGGGTGTCGCGTGCCAGTTCGAGCAGGCCGCCTTGCTGGTCAAGCATGTCACGCTGATTGGCGGCGTTCAGCAGGCCCTGGTGGGCGTGCTGGCCGTGAATATCGACCAGACAGGCGCCCAGTTCGCGCAACATGCCCAGATTGGCGGGTACGCCGTTTACATAGGCTTTGCTGCGCCCCTGGTTGTCGATGATGCGCCGCAGGACGAGATCGTCGTGAGGATCGAAATCACGCTCTTCCAGCCAGGTGCGCAGGGAATCAGGCGTCTGGAAGACGGCGCTGATTTCTGCGCGATCCGCCCCTGTACGCAGCAGCCCGGTGTCGCCGCGGGCGCCCAGGGCCAGCGACAGCGCGTCGATCAGAATGGATTTGCCCGCCCCGGTTTCCCCGGAGAAAACGGTAAAGCCTGGCGAGAAGCTGATTTCCGCTTCATCGACAATGACGAAATCACGAACGTGCAGAAGGCGCAGCATGGTTTTTATTCAGTGTCGTCTGAGGGTTGGGGCATATGGTTCCAGTACAGCTTGCGGCGCAGCGTGGAGAAATAGCTGTAGCCGCTGGGGTGTACGAAACGCACGCTATGGTTGGCGCGGCGCACCTCGATGCGGTCGCCCGGCTGGCATTCCGACCAGGTCTGCATGTCGAAGTGCACGCTGGCGCCGGACTCAACGCGGCCCAGCGCGGTGATCGTCAGCCCGATGGTGCCGTTGTCCGGCAGGACAATCGGGCGGTTCGACAGGGTTTGCGGCGCAACGGGCACCAGCAGCAGGGCTTTGATGCTGGGGTGCATGATGGGGCCGTTCACCGCCAGGGAATAGGCAGTGGAACCTGTGGGGGTGGCAATGATGAGGCCGTCGGCGCGCTGGCTGTACATAAAGGAGTTGTTCAGCTCAACACGCACTTCAATCATGCCGCCGCGCCCGGCGCGGTTCAGCACCACGTCGTTCAGGGCCAGCCCGGAGAACATGACGCGGCCATCGCGGATGACGCGGCCTTCGAGCAGCACGCGTTCTTCGCCTTCGTACTGGCCGTCAAGAATGCGGTGCACAGCATCCAGAGCATTATGCAGCGGGATGTCGGTAATGAAACCCAGGCGCCCGTGATTGATGCCAACCATGGGCAGGTTGTAGACGGCGAGTTGCCGGGCCGCCCCCAGCATGGTGCCATCGCCCCCCATGATGATGGCCAGATCGGCCTGTGCGCCAATCCCCGCGTAATCGGCTACCATGAATTCATTGACGCCGGTGTTGCAGGCTGTTTCGGCTTCGACCAGTACTCTGCGCCCGGTGGCGGTAATGGCTGTAGCCAGTTCGCGCAGCGGCTCATCAAGGCCGCTATCCTGATAGCGGCCGATAAGGGCGATAGTCTTGAAGTGCATAAAGTGAAGCCCGGATGTTTGATGGAATAATAGAGCCGATTATAGAGTTGTGACCACATGCCTGAGCGCGGGCTTTGCCATTTCGAGCCAGGCGGGGCGTGGATATTTTTTATTAATGTCGTACTGAACTGTAATATGGATGATCGAGCCAAGGCATTGCTGAAAGTGCTGATAGAGCGTTATATCGCGGATGGTCAGCCGGTGGGGTCCCGCACTCTGTCAAAGATGTTCGATCTGTCTCCGGCAACGATCCGCAATGTCATGGCCGACCTCGAAGATCTCGGCCTGATACATAGCCCGCACACCTCGTCGGGGCGCATTCCCACGCCTCAGGGCTATCGTTTATTCGTTGACCGCCTGCTGGCGGTGCAGAGCCTGCAGGGTTCGCATGCCGGCAACCTGCCCAGCAAGCTGCCAGCCGCCGACCCTTCCCGCGCAGTATCGGCAGCCGCCACGCTGTTGTCGAATATGTCGCAGTTTGCGGGCGTGGTGCTGGCGCCCAGGCGTTCGCAGATCTTCCGTCAGATCGAGTTCATCCGCCTGTCGGAATCCCGCGTGCTGCTCATCATCGTCACCCCCGATGGCGACGTCCAGAATCGCATTCTTTTTGTGAAGCGCGACTATCTCGAACAAGAACTCATCGAAGCCAGCAACTTCTTCAACCAGCATTTTTCCGGCAAATCCTTCGAGGAAGTGCGCGGCGCGCTCAAGAAAGAACTGTCTTCCTTGCAGGTTGATATTTCGCGCTTGATGCAGGCGGCTGTTGAAGCCGGCACAAGCGACCCCGATCTTGATGAGTCTGTGGTGATCGCGGGTGAACGCAAGCTGCTCGATATTTCTGAAATTGTCTCGGACATGGACCGCCTGCGGCGCATGTTTTCCCTGTTCGAAAAAAAGACCGACCTGCTGCAGTTGCTGGATGTTTCCAGCCATGCCCAAGGCGTGCAGATCTACATTGGCGGTGATTCCGACCTCGTGCCTCTGGAAGACGTGTCGGTCATTACAGCGCCTTACGGCGTGGACGGCCAGGTGGTCGGCACGCTTGGGGTGATCGGGCCTTCCCGCATGGCATACGATCGCGTCATCCCGATTGTGGACATCACAGCCCGCCTCCTTTCCAACGCCCTGAGCCATCATCAGACAACATGAGTTTTTTTGCGCCACGTTACATGGCCGAGCCGGCTGACCCTTACGCGCTCGTTACCGATCCTCCTGCCCGGCAGGATACCTCTACCGGAGTCCTGTTCATCAATCTGGGCACGCCCGATGCCCCCACGCCCGCCGCCATTCGCCGCTATCTGGCCGAATTCCTTTCTGATCCGCGTGTCATCGAAATTCCCCAACCCGTGTGGCAGGTAATACTGCGGCTGTTTGTGCTGCCAAGGCGCCCACGCGCCCTGCAGCCCCGCTATCAGGATATCTGGTGGGATGAAGGCTCGCCGCTGCTGGTTGCCTCGCGCTGGCAGGCTGAAGGGGTGGAGCAGGAGCTGGCGCGGCGCGGCATACATATCAAAGCGGCGCTGGGCATGCGCTATGGCAACCCCTCAATCGCTGCGGCCATGGACATCCTGCGCGACGCGGGCTGTGACCGCGTGCTGGTGGTGCCCCTGTACCCGCAGTACGCCGCCAGCACCACAGCGACGGCCGTGGACAAGGTCAACGCCTATGCCAGCCGCCGCCGCAACCAGCCGGA
>JAAZDZ010000046.1 GCA_012512545.1 Alcaligenaceae bacterium
ACATGGCGCGCGATGGCGGCGGTGCGGGCGCGGTCCAGCCAGAATTTCTTGCGGGCTTCCGGGGTGACGGCCACAAAGCCTTCGCCGTGGCGGCTATTGGCAATGCGCACGACTTCGCTGGCGGCAATGGCCACTGCGTTTTCGTCATCGCCGACGATGTCGCCGATGAGCACCATTTTGGGCAGATCGCCGCGTTTGCTCTTGGTGGCGTAGCCGACGGCGCGCAGATAGCGCTCGTCCAGGTGTTCCAGGCCGGCCAGCAGGGCGCCGCGTTCGCGGCCCGGGCCGTCCAGGTATTGTTTGACTTCGACAATGGAAGGCACGGCGTTGCGCGCCTGGCCGAAGAATTCCATACAGACCGTGCGTGTATGCGCGGGCATGCGGTGCACAATCCAGCGGGCGGAGGTGATCAGGCCATCACAGCCTTCTTTCTGGACGCCGGGCAGGCCGGACAGGAATTTGTCGGTGACATCCTTGCCCAGGCCCACTTTGCGAAAGCGGCTGCCTTCAATGACCAGGGTTTCCCTGCGCAATGCAATGGCGCCGGGCGCGCTTTTGCCGTCGGACCAGACGAGTTCGAAGCGGGCTTCGTCAGCTTCGTGGATCTTGCCCAGGTTATGGCCCACGCGGGTGACGTCCAGCCAGTTGCCTTCGGGATCGACCATGCGCCACCAGGCGAGGTTATCCAGCGCCGTGCCCCACAGCACTGCTTTCTTGCCGCCGGCATTCATGGCGACGTTGCCGCCCGCACAGGAGGCGTCGGCCGAAGTGGGGTCAACGGCAAAGACATAGCCTGCGGCTTCGGCGGCCTCAGCGATGCGGCGCGTGACGACGCCTGCGCCAGTGTGGATGGTGGGCACGGGGTCGGCCAGGCCGGGCAGCTCGACGTTTTCGACCGCGGTGAGACGGTCGAGCTTTTCGGTGTTGATGACGGCCGAGCGCCAGGTGAGCGGAATGGCGCCGCCGGTATAGCCCGTGCCGCCGCCGCGCGGAATGATGGTGAGTTCGAGCTCGATACAGGCGCGTACCAGAGCGGCGATCTCGCCTTCGTTATCAGGCGTGAGCACCACAAAGGGGTATTCCACCCGCCAGTCGGTGGCGTCGGTGACGTGCGATACGCGCGACAGGCCGTCGAATTTGATGTTGTGGGGGGCGGTGATGCGGGACAGCGCACGCACGACCTGCTTGCGTAATTCGCCGGACAGCGTGAAATCGTTGTCGAAATCCTTGACAGCGGCTCGCGCAGCGGACAGCAGGCCGGTCACTTTGGCGTCGCGCTCGGGATGACGCAGGTCGCGGCGACGGTCGATTTCCGTCAGGCGGTGCTCAAGGGCGTCGATCAGCTGCTTGCGGCGCTTGGGATTGTCGAGCAGGTCGTCCTGCAGGTAGGGGTTGCGGCGCACCACCCAGATATCGCCCAGAACTTCAAACAGCATCCTGGCCGAGCGGCCCGTGACCCGTTCGGCGCGCAGTTCCGACAACAGCCGCCAGGCTTCTTCGCCCAGCAGGCGCAGGACGATTTCACGGTCGGAATACGACGTGTAGTTGTAAGGGATCTCGCGCAGACGCGGCGAAACATGCTGGGGAGCCTGCGCGGCAAGCATTTGACTGGCAAGGGGGGCATTCATGAGCGGAATGGTTACCCTGAAAGGGCAGTGATGCAGAAATAGATTGCATCAGTTTAATCGAATGGAGCCCGGGCTTCAGATCTTGCCGGGGAAAAACCACAGCAAAGCGCTGGTCATGGTGACATAGCGCAGGAATTTGCCAATAGCCATATAGACAATGCTGGGCAGCAAGGGCATTTTCAGCCAGCCCGCCACTGAGCATAAAGGGTCGCCCACAATGGGCAGCCATGAAAACAGCAAGGCAGGCGGCCCCAGGCGATGCAGCCACCAGCTGACGTAGTCGTGCCAGCGGCCGGTAGTCTGGGTGCGCGGCTGGTAAGGGTGCTTCTCGCGGTAACGGTCCACGGCCTTCACCGCGCCGTAACCCATGCCGTAGCTGATGGTGCCGCCTATCGTATTGCCCAGCGTGGCCACGAGCACCGCAGGCCAGAACATGCCTTCGGCGATTTGCAGATAGCCGAACACCGCAGGCTCGGAGCCCAGCGGCAGCAAAGTGGCCGAGATCAGCGCCACGGAAAAAATGGCGCTCAGGCCCACACTGGGCAGGGCCAGAGTGTCCAGCAACCAGTGAATCGAAGAAATCAGCCAGGCTTCCATGGAAGGAGACGAAGAGCGCGGGAAATCGCAGTTTACGTCGAAGCAGAATAAATGGTCTGTGGTATTCTTTTTGGCTTCTCTTCGCCGTCCGAGCGCGCGTTCTCATGTCTACTGATTATCTAAAACGCATCCTGACCGCCAGGGTGTATGACGTTGCTGTTGAATCTGACCTTGACCCGGCGCCTCAGGTGTCGGCGCGCATCGGCAACACGGTGTTGCTCAAGCGGGAAGACACTCAGCCCGTATTCAGTTTCAAGCTGCGCGGCGCGTACAACAAGATGGCCAGCCTGACGCCTGCCGAACGCAAGCGTGGCGTAATTGCCGCTTCGGCAGGCAATCATGCGCAGGGAGTGGCTTTGAGCGCCAGCCGCATGGGCTGCCGCGCTGTCATTGTCATGCCGGAAACAACGCCCCAGGTGAAAGTCGATGCCGTGCGCACGCTGGGGGGCGAGGTGGTGCTGGCGGGCGACAGTTATAACGACGCCTTCGATCATGCCATGGAGTTGCAGAAGAAGGAAAAGCTCACGTTTGTGCACCCTTTCGACGACCCGGAAGTCATTGCGGGTCAAGGCACAATCGCCATGGAGATTCTGCGGCAGCACCCCGATCCCATCGAGGCGATTTTCGTGCCGGTGGGCGGCGGCGGGCTGATTTCCGGCGTGGCGGCTTATGTGAAGCAGCTGCGTCCAGATATCAAGGTGATCGGCGTGCAGAGCGTGGATTCCTGCGCCATGGCCCGCAGCGTCAAAGCCGGTCGGCGCCTGCGTTTGAATGATGTTGGCCTGTTCGCCGATGGCACGGCGGTGAAATACGTCGGGGCGGAAACCTTCCGGTTGACGAATAAATATGTGGATGATTTCGTGCTGGTGGATACCGATGCCATTTGCGCGGCCATCAAGGATGTTTTCCAGGACACGCGCAGCGTGGTCGAGCCTTCGGGCGCGCTTTCGCTGGCTGGCGCCAAGCGCTATGCGGCGCAGCACAAGCTCAAGGGCAAGACGCTGGTGGCTGTTACCAGCGGCGCCAATATGAACTTTGACCGCCTGCGGCTGGTGGCGGAGCGGGCCGATGTGGGCGAGGCGCGCGAAGCCGTGTTCGCGCTCACCATACCGGAACAGCGCGGCAGCTTTATGCGGCTGTGCGATGCCGTCGGGCGGCGCAATGTCACCGAATTCAACTATCGCATTTCCGATTCAGAAAAAGCCCATGTGTTTGTCGGGCTGCAGATACGTTCCGAACCTGAAATCGAAAAGCTTGAGGCAGGTTTCCGCCGTAAAGGGTTTGAAACGCTGGATCTCACCGGCAACGAAATGGCCAAAACCCATTTGCGCTATATGGTGGGTGGCAAGTCGGCCCTGGCCGGGAACGAGATGCTGTTCCGGTTCGAGTTCCCGGAACGCCCGGGTGCGCTCACAACCTTTCTGGGCGCAATGAGCCCTGAGTGGAATATCAGCCTTTTCCACTACCGTAACCAGGGTGATGATTACGGGCGTGTGCTGGTGGGCCTGCAAGTGCCGCCTTCGGATAAGAAAGCGCTCAAGGCGTTTCTGGAAGAGCTGGGCTATCCCTATTGGAATGAAACGGACAACCCGGCTTATTCGCTTTTTCTTTAAGGTGATGCGTCGGGTGCATCGGCCACGCATCGCTCCACAAGCTTGCGTAAGCCATCCAGCGATGCGCTCAGCCGCGCCAGCGCCTGTTCGCGCAGGTTGTCCAGCTGCTGAGCCTGAGCCAGGCCGATTTCCTCGAAGCGCACTTCGTCGCCAGGCATGCATTGAGCCAGTTGGGGAAGATCCACCGTCGCCACGTGGCCGATTTTCGGATACCCGCCAATGGACTGCCGGTCAGCCATCAGCACGATGGGCAGACCATCGGCCGGTACTTGTATGCTGCCGAAGGTGGCCCCTTCCGAGAGCAGTTGACGGTTTTCAAGCACCGGCAGGGCCGGGCCTTGCAGGCGAAACCCCATGCGGTCGGATTCGTTGGTGATGCGATAAGGGCTGTTGAACAGGGCGCGCAGGGCGTCTTCGGTGAATAAGCCGGTATGCGGGCCGCGCATGACGCGCAGGTGCGCGCGCGGGTTGTTCGCCAGGGTGGAAGGCAGGTAGATGGACATTCTGTCCAGGTCTTCCGCCAGCGCATCAAGGGTGTCTGCCCGCAGCGCAAGATTGAGCGGCAGAATGTCTTCCTTGCGTAAGGCCCGCCCCTGGAAACCGCCCAGCGCGCCGCGCAGATAAGTACTCTGGCTGCCCAGTACGGAAGGCAGGGCGATGCCGCCGTGCCAGGCCAGATAGCAGCGCACCCCGTTGCGGCGTTCGCCAAATGACAGGATATCGCCCGCGTGCATGACAAGCGGCCTGCCCATGGGGGCGGGCGTCCCATTGATGGTGGGGCTGAGGTCGGCTCCGGCCAGGGCAATGCAGGCGGGCGCGTCAAAACGCAGCGTCGGGCCCATCAGGGTGATTTCCAGCGTGGCAAGATCGTGCCGGTTGCCAGCGATGAGATTGGCCAGTTGATGGGCGCGGAGATCCATGGCTCCGCCTACGGGCACCCCCAGATGCTGATGGCCATGACGGCCGCAATCCTGAAATGTGCTTGCCAGGCCGGGGCGGATGACAGTGATGCTCATTGCCTGGGCCAGTCCTTGAAAGCCTGTTCGGAAATAGGGCGGAACTGCACGGAGTCGCCGGGGGATACCAGGGTGGCGGGTTCGCGCAGCGGGTCGAAGAGAACCATGGGCGTGCGGCCGATGATATGCCAGCCGCCGGGCAGGTCGTTGGGGTAGATGACAGTCTGCCGGTTGGCGATGGCTACAGAGCCTGCGGGAATGGACGTGCGTGGCGTGGGGCGGCGGGGCAGGGCGAAAAGCGCATCGTGCACCCCCATGAACGGGGCGCCGGGCGCGAAGCCCAGCATGAATACATAAGCGGGTTCCCGACCATGCAGCGCGATGACTTCATTCTCGTTCAGACCGGTGCGCAGGGCGACATCCGCCAGGTCGGGGCCGTATTCTCCGCCATAGCAGACGGGCAGCTCGATGACCTGGCCTCCGGTGCTGCCGGTGTCCAGGTCGGCGTTGCGCAGCACGCGCTCGATTTCGGCCTGCAGGCTGCGCACGCTGGTGTTGACGGAAAAGTGCCCCGGCAGGTAATGGACGGCCACGGTGTTGAAGGTGGGAACGATATCGCTGACGCCGCGCACCCTGGCCTGGCGCAAGGCGGCTGCCGCAGCGCCACAGCGGTGGCCGGTTGTGATGTCGATGCCGGTGCCAAAACGGATGACCAGGCAACGATCGCCGTGCGCGACGATATCCCAGCCGGTGTTTTCAGAATTGTGAGTCATGCCCCTTGCTTCCGCTGCTGCTTGAGGATTGAAGGTCAGGCAGTATTTTTATACAGATGGCGCGTGCCGTCGAGCCAGCGGAAACCCGCAGGCGCCGGGGGTCAGGCGTGCTCGACGGTGCTGATGAGGCGTTTGGGCGGGAACACCAGAGAAAATGTGCTGCCCGAACCATAGCGGCTCTGGATGCGCAGTTCGGCGTCGTGGCGCATGGCAACATGCTTGGTGATGGCCAGGCCCAGGCCGGTGCCGCCTGTGGCGCGTGAACGGCCCCGGTCTGCACGGTAGAAGCGTTCTGTCAGGCGCGGCAGGTCTTGTGCAGCGATGCCGATGCCGGTGTCTTGCACGGAATACACAGCGTTGCCGTCTTCGTCGCGATACCAGCTCACGGTAATCGTGCCGTCTTGAGGGGTGTAACGCACGGCGTTGGTGATCAGGTTGGAAATGGCGGACACCAGTTCGGTATCGACGCCTTCGATTTGCAGGGTTTCGTCGCAGTGCTCCACGAAAACGTGCTGCCCGCGCGACAGCAGGCGGCCCTGCTGCATGGCCTTTTGAACCAGAGCGCTGATATCAACGGGCTCTGCGTCTGCCAGGGGGGACGATTCCAGAGTGGAAAGCGTAAGCAGATCGGAAACGATGGCTTCCATGCGGGTCGCCTGTTCCTGCATCAGCCCCACATACCGCAGGCGCTGTTCGGAAGACAGGGAATCGGGCGGCATGTCCTGCAGGGTTTCCAGAAAGCCTGTCAGCACGGTAAGCGGGGTGCGCAATTCGTGCGATACGTTGGCGACGAA
>JAAZDZ010000541.1 GCA_012512545.1 Alcaligenaceae bacterium
ATCCGGGCAACCAAGACCAACGCCGAATTTTTCGACATGATGAAGAAATAAGCATGGGATTAGCGAAACTAGATCAATTCATGGCGGGCCTGCATGCCCGCGACCCACATCAACCTGAATTCATGCAGGCAGTCCATGAAGTCATGGCAAGCCTCTGGCCTTTCATAGAACGCAACCCTCAGTACGCCGGACAAGGTTTGCTCGAACGGCTGGTTGAACCCGAACGGGTGATCCAGTTTCGCGTTACCTGGGTAGACGACCAGGGCAAAGTCAACGTCAACCGCGCCTACCGCATCCAGCACAGCTCCACCATCGGCCCCTACAAGGGCGGTATGCGCTTCCATCCCTCCGTCAACCTGTCCATTCTCAAATTCCTGGCTTTCGAGCAAACCTTCAAGAACGCCCTCACCACCCTGCCCATGGGCGGCGGCAAGGGCGGCTCCGACTTCGACCCCAAGGGCAAATCCGATGCCGAAGTCATGCGTTTCTGCCAGGCCCTGATGCTCGAACTGCACCGCCATCTTGGTCCCGACACCGACGTCCCGGCTGGCGATATCGGCGTGGGCGCCCGCGAAGTCGGTTTCATGACCGGCATGATGAAAAAGCTGTCCAACTCAGCCGCCAGCGTTTTCACCGGCAAGGGCATCACTTTCGGCGGCAGCCTGATCCGCCCCGAAGCAACCGGCTACGGCGCCGTATATTTCGCTGAAGAAATGCTCAAGCACACCAGTCAGTCGCTGGAAGGTCTGAAAGTCGCGGTATCGGGCTCAGGCAACGTCGCTCAATATGCCATCGAAAAATGCATGCATATGGGCGCCAAAGTCATTACGGTTTCCGACTCCCAGGGCACGGTCATCGACCGTGCAGGGTTCACCCCGGCCAAACTGGCTGCTTTGTGTCACATCAAGAATACCGAGCGTGGCCGCATCGAAGACTACGCCCGGGAATTCAAGCTTGTCTACGAAGCCGACAAGCGGCCCTGGCATGTGCCGGTGGATGTCGCTCTGCCCTGCGCCACACAGAACGAGCTGGATCTCGAAGATGCGCGCGCGCTCATCAAGAATCGCGTGCGCTGCGTTGCTGAAGGGGCCAATATGCCCACCAGCCTGGAAGCAGCTCATGCCTTTATCGAGGCGGGCGTTCTGTACGCGCCTGGCAAAGCCAGCAATGCCGGTGGCGTGGCGGTTTCCGGTCTGGAAATGAGCCAGAACGCACAACGTCTGTGCTGGACACGCGAACAGGTCGATGCCCGACTGCGCGACATCATGCGCAACATTCACGAAAACTGCGTGCGCCATGCTCCGGAAGGCAGGACAGTCAATTACCTGGATGGCGCCAATATTGCAGGCTTTGTCAAAGTGGCCGACGCCATGCTGCAACAAGGCATTTACTGAACCCTCAAAATAGCAGAACCAACAAGGCGCTTTTTCAAGGCGTCTTGCTGGTTCTGCCCGCAGCGTTCGAATCCACCACCTCAATATCGGGCGTTTCGAAACTGCCCCTGACTTGATATTCCACTGTCATGGCCTTGCTCATGGGGCTTTTCAGCAGCCATTGCGTCAGAAACGCTCCGACGCCGATCAAAGGGTTGACGACTATGCCTGCTGCAATCGCCGCGCCACTGACATCCAGATTGGGCACCACCACAGCGTAGAGATCGAGGGCCTCCTGGGGAAGATCGACATTGCCCGCGATGACAATGGTGGCCACCGGCCCTGTGACCCGGTAGTTTTCGCTGTGCATGACCCCGTTCTCAAGCTGAATCTGCCCCAGCAGGGAATCAAAGGGAAAGCCCTGTTTCAGTAAACCCGCAGGGTTCCAATTGAGGCTGGCCAGGCGATGCACTGACTGCAGCGACAGGATTTCCAGCAAGCGCGCCGAGCGTGAGCCCACATTGATGAAGCGGCCTTTGGATAATTCCACATCAAGATTGCCATGCAGTCCTGAAAGCTCAAACTGCCACGGAAGATCGCGCCATTCAATCGTGCCACGCACGTGGCCATGACCGTCTTCCACGATATCGTTGAAACCTGCCTGTTCCAGATAGGCACCCAGATCATCGAACCGGGCTTCGGCATGCAGAGTCAACCCCCGCTTGGGGCCATCCAGCAACCACACGCCATTGCCTTGCAGGCTGGCATAGGGGCTCGATACCTGAAGCTGTTCCAGCCTCCAGCGCCGCCCCTGCGCCTCGTTCACCCCCACCACCGACAAGGTGCCGACTTCTCGCCCCGACAGGCGCAGGCGATCGACTTTCAGCTGGATTCCGGGAAATTTGATGTCGTCATCCAGCTCGAAGGAAGGTTTGTCTTTTTCACCCTTTTTCTGCGGATGCGCTGAATGTTCCGCCCCCAGCGCCAGGCGCTGGAAATGCGCTTCGACATTTCCTTGTATATGGCCGCGTTTTTCCTGCCAGAACAAGGTACCGGCCGTCTGCGTGGAGCTGACATCCACCCGCCAGCGCTCGCCTTGCGGCTGTCGCGCGGTAAAGGTCAGGTGGTCGAGTTCTGTACTGAAAATAAGGGCTTTATCTGCCTGCAGCCGTATATTGCTCACAGGCGGAAAAATGGGCCTGCTGCCGGTGGCGCTGTTGCCGCCCAGCGCATCTATTTTCTTACGCCAGAGATCCAGATCAAGCAATGGCGCCTGAACATCCACAGCCAGGCCGCTTGCAGGCAGCTCGGCCTTGCCGTTCACGCTCAAGGCCACAGAATGAAAAAAATGCTCCGGCCGCTGCTCATCATGCGCAAATACGGCTTGAATATGTTCGGCAAGATCGACCTTCAGAATGGCATCGCGCTTGCCCGACGCAGGCACCCATTCCGCCCGCAAGGGCCAGCGCCGCCCACTGGACTTGTAGAAAGGATCGGGCAGATTGACCGTCAGGCCGTCAAGCGCTGATTTCAGCACTACGCCGTACGCTCCCGCAGCGCTGCGTTGCAGTGCGAGACTATAGGCCGCAGCCCCCTCAAGCACGCCAGTCAGCTGGCCGTCCAGGTATTCATTCAGGCCCGTTGCGCTCAGCTGCCCTTCAAAAAGCAGCGCGGTCTGTTCCCGGCCTATCCCGCCTCCGATAGTGACCGGCCCTCCCAGCACGCGCCCCTTCAGATCATGCGCGCTCATGTGTTCCTCGCTGAAGGACAGCCGCCCCGTCAGGCCCGACAGGGCTGGAAACGCATCATCCAGCAACAGCCCCCCCTGCTCGAACACCACCTCGCCCTCGACCCGGCTGTCATCGGTATTCAGCAAGGGAATGGTGAGCGCAATGGGCACTTGCCACTGGCCTTCGCCCCGGGCCGCGTCAAACACGCCGTCCAGCAGACTGCCCAAGGGAGATTCCCGTATCAATGCCAGAAAAGCCCCCGCTTCCGCCTGCCCCAGCCCCTGCACTTGAAGTACGGAGTCGTTTTCGATATTCGGGATGCGGGCGTCTATGTCGCGCAGCTGAATGGCCTGGCCGCCGGGGCGCATCTGCATGGTGTCAGCCCGTATGGTGAGATCGACCTTGTGCAATTGCGCGTGCCCGTCCAGGTTTTCCAGGCGCGGCCAGCCGGGTGGGCCGACCACCGCCGC
>JAAZDZ010000542.1 GCA_012512545.1 Alcaligenaceae bacterium
CGGTAATGGTGCCGTCTTTAGGGGTGTAGCGCACAGCGTTGGTAATCAGGTTGGAAATCGCTGACGCCAGTTCGGTATCTACGCCTTCAATTTGCAAGGTCTCGTCGCAGTGCTCCACGAAAACGTGTTGCCCACGCGATAGTACACGACCTTGCTGCAAAGCTTTTTGTACCAGAGCGCTAATATCAACAGGCTCTGCATCGGCCAGAGGAGAGGATTCCAGGGTGGTCAGCGTTAGCAGGTCGGAAACAATGGCTTCCATGCGTGCCGCCTGTTCCTGCATCAGCCCTACATAACGCAGGCGCTGTTCGGAAGACAGGGAATCCGGCGGCATGTCTTGCAGGGTTTCCAGAAAGCCGGTCAGCACCGTGAGGGGGGTGCGTAATTCGTGGGAAACGTTGGCGACGAAATCCTTGCGCGTGGTTTCCAGCCTTTCAATCTGGGTGATGTCGCGGGTCACCATCAAAAAGCGATCGCGCCCGTAATCCACCAGTTGCAGGAGCAGGGTCTTGGGCTGGCCGTCGCTGCTTTGCGTGTGCAGTTGTAAGGCTTCGTTCCAGCGCCCCTGGCGGGCGTAGGCGGCGAATTCGGGGGCACGCAGGATATTGAATATGCTGTGACCAATATCGGTTTTGGAGCGCAGGCCCAGGTGTTGGCGTGCACTGCGGTTGCACCAGGTCAGATTCATATCGCCGTCCAGCGTCACCGCACCGTCAGGTAATGCTTCAGCCGCTTCCAGCATGCGCTTCATGTCGTTTTCCTGGCTTTCGATCACCCTGCGGTCGTTGCGCAGCTTGCGGTAGATGAGCGAAAGAATGTCATCCCACGGGCCGACTGAAGCGGGCGGCGCGCGTTCGATATCCTGCGCCCAGCGCGTGATTTGTGACACCTGCCTGCCGCTGACCAATACCATCAGCAATAAACCGAAGACGAGCGTGCCCCAGCCGATATGCGGGCCGAACCACGAGCCCAAGGCATAGCCTGCGAGGGCCCATAAAAATACTGTAAACAACGTTTTCGTCATACGGTCTGCGGAACGATGGCCGCCTAAAATCAGCGTAGAGGTTGGACAGCGAAACGATAACCCGCACCGCGCACGGTTTCTATATGCGCATCGTGTCCGGTGGGCTCAAGAGCTTTGCGCAATCGGCGGATGTGCACGTCTACGGTCCGTTCTTCGACGAAAACGTGGTCGCCCCAAACTTGATCAAGCAACTGCGCGCGCGAAAACACGCGTTCAGTATGTGTCATGAAGAAGTGCAGCAGCCGGAATTCGGTCGGGCCGACAGACAGCGCTTTCTGGTTGCCTGCTACGCGGTGAGTGCTGGGGTCGAGGCTCAAGGTGCCGATTTCGACAATGTCATCGGTCAGCTGCGGTGCGCGGCGGCGCAGCACGGCCTTTATGCGGGCGATCAGCTCTTTAGGCGAAAACGGCTTGGTGATGTAGTCGTCGGCGCCCGCTTCCAGGCCTTCTACCTTGTCGTGCTCGGCGCCTTTGGCCGTGAGCATGATGAGCGGTACCTGACGGGTGCGCTCATCGCTGCGCAGGCTGCGTGCCAGAGTGATGCCGGAAGCGCCCGGCAGCATCCAGTCCAACAGAATAAGGTCGGGCAGTTCGGCGCGAATCAGAGTTTGGGCTTGTTCAGCGTCAAAAGCGCGCAGCACCTTATGGCCGGCAAAGGAAAGGTTGACGGAAATCAGTTCCTGGATGGCTGGCTC
>JAAZDZ010000543.1 GCA_012512545.1 Alcaligenaceae bacterium
GTATAACCCTGTTGCAGGCGCGGCGCGACGGCGCCAGCCACCTGCGCGAACTGGGCTTCATCGACTGAGGCGAACGCGGGCGTGCCCTGGCTGGTAAAGCCCTGGTAATCATTCTGAGCCATGGAGTCCAGCAGTTGCTGGACGACGGGCTGGTCGGTAGCGCCCCCCGGCGAAGCAGTCTGGGCGAGCGCCAGCGGGCTGATTGCAAGTGCGGTCAGCATGACCAGGGCGGCCAGCAGATGGGTCAGTTTCCGGCGAGAAGGGTCAAGAGCAAGAACTGCGGGGTGGAAGGTGTTCATGGCGAAAACTCCGTTGAATCGTGAATTGGTCTGCCATGCGCGGCAGAGCGCTTTCATGCAGCAAGCCCCGTACCGCTTCATTCTATGATGCCGCGGGCGCGCAGGTCGGCCAGCGTAGCGGCATCAAAACCGGCCTTGGTCAGCACTGCATCGGTATGTTCTCCCAAGGTGGGCGCGCGGTGACTGATGCCACCTGGTGTGTCGGACAGCAGGGGAAATACAGCGGGCATTGCCACTTCGATGCCGCTGGCGGCCTGCAGGCGGGTAATGGCGCCGCGCTCGCGGTAGTGGGGTTCCTCAGCGATTTCGCGTATGGAATAGATGCGGCCCGAGGGCACGCTGGCGGCCTTCAGTGTGTCGAGCATGGCGCCGATATCGGTTTGAGCGCGTGTCCAGGTCTCAATGGCCGCGTCGATTTCCCCAACCCGGGCGACACGGCCATCGTTGTGTGCCAGGTCAGGGTCGCTGGCGAGATCTTCGCGGCCGATGCAATGCATCAGTCGCTGGAAGATTGCGTCGCCATTGCCCGCAATCAGAATGTAGCTGCCATCGTGGCATGGGTAGGCGTTGGAGGGGGCGATTCCCGGAAGCGCCGCTCCGGCAGGTTCGCGCACCGCCCCAAAGACGGAATATTCAGGCAACAGGCTTTCGGTCAGGTTAAACAAGCCTTCGTAAAGCGCGGCGTCAATCATCTGGCCCTTGCCGCCGCGGGCATCGCGCTGATACAAGGCCAGCAACACGCCCAGGGCGCCGTGCAGACCGGCAATGGTGTCGCCCAGAGAAAGTCCCGCGCGCACCGGCGCGCGCCCAGGCTCACCATTCAGGTAACGCAGGCCCGCAAACGCTTCTCCCACAGCGGCAAAGCCGGGCTCCTGGGCGCGCGGGCCATTCTGCCCGTAGCCCGACACCCGCAGCATGATGAGCCGTGGGTTGAGTGCGTGCAGGGTTTCCCACGACAAGCCCCATTTTTCCATGGTGCCGGGCCGGAAATTTTCGATCAGGACATCGGCGTCCTGCGCCAGTTTGCGCACCAGATCCTGGCCTTCGGGCTGGCGCAGATCCACACAGATTGATTTTTTGCTGCGCGATTGGGCTTCCCACCATACCGATGTGCCTTCGTGCAGCAGCCGCCATTTTCTCAGGGGATCGCCCGTGCGGGGAGGCTCCACCTTGATGACTTCTGCGCCAAAATCCGCCAGGGTCTTGGCGGCGAAGGGGCCTGCGATCAGCTGCCCGAGCTCAACGACCCGAATGCCGGAAAGGATCTGTCTGGACATGGTTGATGTACTCCTCATGAATAGATGAATGGTACAGCGAGCAGCGTGGTGAATCGTTCAGAGCTTCCTTAACAAGGTGCGCTTATGATTAAGTGTTCCCCGCATCGTTCAAGTACAGGAGTGTTTCTCAATGTTTGCATTGCGTTATCTGGTGTTTGTTGCCTGTTGCCTGGCGTTGTTGGTGACGGTGCTCGGGACGGGGCTATGGAATTGGCATTGGGGCTTCATCGTGCCGCCCGTTTTGCTGGTGGCGCTGGGTGTACATGATGTCTTGCAGCGCAGGCATGCCGTGTTGCGCAACTATCCCATTATTGGCCACATGCGCTACCTGATCGAAACCGTGAGGCCGGAGATTCAACAGTATCTGGTGGATTCCGACACCGACGAAGTCCCGTTTGCGCGCCTGCAGCGCAGTGTGGTGTACCAGCGCGCCAAGGGTGAACCTGATGGCCGTTCTTTTGGCACCAAGCTGGAATTGCAGGAAGCCGGTTACGAATGGGTGAACCATTCCATGTCGCCTTCGCAGCTGGAAAGCCAGGATTTCCGCATTCCGGTGGGGCAGGGCCGCAAACAGCCGTATGCCTTGTCGGTGTTCAATATTTCAGGAATGAGTTTTGGCGCTTTATCGGCCAACGCCATCATGGCGCTGAACAAAGGCGCTCAAATGGGCGGGTTTGCGCACGATACGGGTGAAGGTTCGGTTTCTCCCTACCATTTGCAGGGCGGGGATCTGATCTGGCAGCTGGGCTCGGGCTATTTTGGCTGTCGTGATGAAAACGGCGGTTTCGATCCCGAGCGTTTTGCCGCCACGGCGGCCAACGAGCGCATCAAAATGATAGAAATCAAGCTCTCGCAAGGCGCCAAGCCCGGCCACGGCGGCATTCTTCCCGCAGCCAAGATCACTCCCGAAATTTCACGTACGCGCGGTGTGCCCATGGGGGTGGATTGCGTATCGCCGTCGTCGCACTCGGCTTTTTCCACGCCCAAGGAACTGCTGGCCTTTATTGAGCGCTTGCGTGAGCTTTCCGGAGACAAGCCCGTTGGCTTCAAGCTGTGCATCGGCCACCCCTGGGAATTCATGAGTCTGGCCAAGGCCATGCACGAAACGGGCATTCTGCCTGACTTCATTGTGGTGGATGGCGCGGAAGGTGGAACGGGGGCTGCGCCGGTGGAGTTCACGGATCACGTTGGCGCGCCGCTGCAGGAAGGGCTGCTGCTGGTCCATAACACTTTGGTGGGCATGGGCCTGCGCGATCAGATCAAAATCGGCGCCAGCGGCAAAATTATTACCGCTTTCGATATTGCCAAAACGCTGGCTCTGGGTGCCGATTACTGCAACAGTGCGCGCGGCTTTATGTTTGCGGTGGGCTGTATTCAAGCGGGTGTTTGCGGGACGGGGCATTGCCCTACCGGTGTAGCAACGCAGGACCCGCAGCGCCAGCGGGCCATTGATGTCGGCGACAAGGCGCAGCGGGTGGCCAACTTCCATCGCAACACCATGCATGCGCTGCAGGAGCTGGTGCAGGCGACCGGCCTGCTTCACCCCTCGGAGTTCAGGCCGGATCACATCCTGCGGCGCTTATCGCGCGACGAGGCCAAGCCGATCTCAATGATTCTGACTTATCTTGAACCCGGCGACCTGTTGGCAGGCAAGCTGGGGCATCCCGTCTATGAGCGCTACTGGAATCGGGTGAGCAGCGAATCGTTCGGGCTGATTCGCTGATGTGGTGAAGGACTCTGCCTGGGTGGTGATATGGCCTTGCGCCCGCCTTGTTGTCAACGACGAGGCGGGCGCTGTGGCGTGCGGTCAGTAGCCGTTGTTGGGTAGACGGAAGCGGGCGACCTCGTGGGAAAGGCGTGCGGCGAGATCGTTCATGGAGGCCGCCGTGGCAGCGGTTTCTTCCACCATGGCGGCGTTCTGCTGAGTCATGCCGTCCAGTTCAGCCAGTGCCTGGCTGATTTCTGAAATGCCGACGGTCTGTTCCTGCGCCCCGGTTGAGATTTCCTTCAACAGCTGATTGACCCGGTCTGATGATGCGAGCACGTCTTTGATGGCGGTTTCCGACTTGAGCACGATGGCGCGGCCGGTTTCCACCTGCTTGACGCTTTCGGCGATCAGGCCGGAAATTTCGCCCGATGCCTGCGAGGAACGCTGGGCCAGAGCGCGCACCTCGCCTGCCACCACGGCGAAACCGCGACCGGCTTCACCGCTGCGGGCGGCTTCGACGGCGGCATTCAGGGCCAGGATGTTGGTTTGGAAGGCGATGCTGTCAATGGTGGCAATGATGTCGTTGATCTTGTCGGAAGTCTGGCTGATTCCCTGCATGGTTTCGACCATTTCCTGCATGACCTGCATGCTGTGCGTAGCCGCTTCGGCATTGTCGCGCGCCAGGCGGCTGCCTTCTTCAGTGTTGCCTGCCGTGTGGGCGGCAGTAGCCTGGATCTCTTCCATGGCGGAAGCAGATTCTGTCAGGTTGCTGGCCGTCTGTTCGGTTCGCGATGCGAGATCGTTGGCGGCAGCGCCGACTTCATGCACAGAATGGGCGATGTCGGCGCTGCTGGAACGCACGGAGGAAACGATGTTGCGCAGTGAGGATTGCATTTCTGCGAGATCCTGCAGGGCGCTGGCGATTTCATCGCTGCCGTAATAGGTGATCTCTGTGGCGAGGTCGCCATCGCGGATGGCGCGGATATTGTTCTGGAGATCGCTCAGGCAGCGGTTCATCAGCCGATAGAAGGCCAGGAAGAGGTAGGTGGTGAGCAGCAGCGCGATGGCGATGATTGAGCCGTTGACAATCAGTTGCTGGCGGGCGGCGACGATGATGTCTTCCATGTAGA
>JAAZDZ010000544.1 GCA_012512545.1 Alcaligenaceae bacterium
ATCTGCGTCATGTCTCGGGATTCCGCCAGGCTCATGCCCGCCATGGGTTCATCCAGCAGCAGAACGCGAGGTTGCACAGCCAGCACCATGGCCAGCTCAAGCTGGCGCTGCTGACCATGGGCCAGGGTGCCGGCAGGCGTGTGGGCGTGGTTCTGCAGGCCCACTTCTTGTAGTGCAGCCAGGGCTGGCTGCAGTAGCGCATCTTGCTGGTGTGCGGGTTGCCAGAAGCGGAAGCTATGGCCTTGATGAGCCTGGAGAGCCAGCATAACGTTCTCCAGAGCGGTGAACTGCGGTAATACAGAGGTGATCTGGTAGGAGCGTTTCAGCCCTGCCAAACTGCGCAGGTGCACGGGCATACAGGTGATGTCGCGCCCATCCATTTCAATAGAGCCACTGTTGGGCGGGATTTCCCCTGACAACTGGCCTATCAGCGTGGACTTCCCCGCGCCGTTGGGGCCGATGACGACATGAATGCGGCCGGTTTCTAATTCCAAACCAACGTGATCGGTGGCGAGCAGCCCTCCATAGCGTTTGACCAGATTCTTCACCACAAGGCGTGCCGGGCGAGAAGCGCAGGGCGCAGGGCGCTCGCCTGCCGCAACCTTGGGAGCAGAGGCCGCTGTGTGTGGCTGGGTGCGGGCGGCCAGTAGCCCCGCGATGCCATGGCGGCCAAGCACGGCCATGGCGACAATGGCGGGGCCGAGAATCAGCATCCAATGCTCGGTCACGCTTTTCAGCGCTTCTTCTGTGAGCAGCAGGGCGGCGGCCCCATATAGCGGCCCCATAATGGAACCCATGCCGCCCAATACCACCATGACGATGAGTTCGCCGGACATGGCCCAGGACATATACGATGGCGCGGCGAATTGGGTGAGATTGGCGTAGAGCACTCCGGCTACGCCGCATAACATGGCGGAAATCACGTAGGCGGCCAGCCGGTAACGGGCGGTGGCAAAACCCAGAGCGCGCATGCGGGTATCGTTGATGCGGCTGCCTTGCAACACCATGCCAAAGCGGGAAGAAACCAGCCTGCGCATGCCATACAAAGACAGCAATAAGATGGCCAGGGAAGTGGCGTACAACCACGTGGGGTTTGTCAGGTCGATAGCGGCCCATTGGCTGCCGCCGGCCAGCCGCATACCGTCGTCGCCGCCATAGGGGCTGAGGCTGACGAACACAAAGTAGAACATCTGGGCAAAGGCCAGGGTGATCATGATGAAGGCAATGCCCTGAGTGCGCAGAGCGATAGCGCCGGTGATGAGCCCGATCAGCCCGCAAGCCAGCACAGCGATCAGCAGGTGGGCCAGCACGTTTTCAACACCATGCACAGCAGGAATGGCGGCGCTGTAGACGCCCAGGCCCAGGAATAACGCATGGCCAAAGCTGACCATGCCGCCGTAGCCCAATACCAGGTTCAGCGCCACGGCAGCAATAGCCAGGATGACGATGCGGCTCATGAGCGCCAGCGTAAAGGCGTTCTCCATCACGATGGCATGGGCCGGTAACAGAATGAGGGCAGCAATGACAACGGCAGGAATCCAGCGCAGCAGGGAGGGCCGGGTGGCCGAGGTTGCAAAAGACATGGCGGAATTCAACCCCGTTGGACCGGAAAGAGGCCGCGTGGGCGCAGCGCCAGAACTACGGCCATAAGAATGTAGATCATCATGGAGGCAATGGCGGGCCCGGCGATATCGGCGCTGCTGCGTTCCATTAAATTGCGTAACAGGGTGGGGAGCAGAGTGCGGCCTAAGGTATCGACCACGCCCACGATC
>JAAZDZ010000545.1 GCA_012512545.1 Alcaligenaceae bacterium
GTTCCAGGCTGCGGTTAAGCTGCGACAATGCCACCAGCGGGCAGTTCAGTTCTTTGGCCAGCGCTTTCAGAGAACGGCTGATTTCAGAAATTTCAGTGGCACGGTTTTCACCCCCGCCGCTGCCGGACATCAGCTGCAGGTAGTCAATGATGATCATTCCCAACTGACCACACTGGCGGGCCAGACGGCGCGCGCGTGCGCGTACCTCGTTGGGCGACAGCGCCGGAGTTTCATCAATGTACAACTGGGCTTCCTGAACACGCTGCACAGCGTGCGTCAGGCGCGGCCAGTCTTCGGCGGTGAGTTTGCCGGTACGCATGCGGTGCTGATCCAGCAGACCCACCGAGCCGATAATCCGCTGGGCGAGCTGCACTGCACCCATTTCCATGGAAAACACCGCCACGGGCAAGCCCTGCTCAATGGCGACGTATTCGCCAATATTCATGGAAAAAGAGGTTTTCCCCATGGATGGGCGGCCCGCGACGATCACCAGATCGCCCGGCTGCAGGCCGGAGGTCATGCGATCGAGATCGGAAAAGCCGGTGGGCACGCCTGTGACATCGGAATCGCCTTCGCGGTGATAGAGCTCATCAATGCGCTCCACCACCTGCGCCAGCAGCGGCTGGATTTCCTGGAAACCCTTGCTGCCCTTGGCACCTTCCTGGGCGATCTGGAAGACTTTGGATTCCGCTTCATCGAGCAGTTGCCGTGCTTCCTTGCCTTGCGGGTTGAAGGCTGCGGCAGAGATTTCATCGGCGATGGTGACCAGTTTGCGCAGCATGGAGCGTTCGCGCACGATTTCGGCGTAGCGGCGGATATTGGCCGCGGACGGCGTGTTGTGCGCCAGGGCATTCAGGTAAGCCAGCCCGCCGACTTCTTCGCCCTTGCCGCTGGTGGCCAGTGATTCGTGCACGGTCACCACGTCGGCAGGGCGCGACAGATTGATGAGCCGGGCTATATGCTGCCAGATCAGGCGGTGGTCGTAACGATAGAAGTCGTCTTCGGCCAGCACATCGCTGACCCGATCAAACGCGGCATTATCCAGCAACAGCCCGCCCAGCACCGACTGCTCGGCTTCGATCGAATGAGGGGGAATCCGCAGATAATCCAGTTGCGGATCGTTTTGCATGAGGGCATTGTCCAACGAAGACTCCTGAAAGTCGCCTGGCCGGATGGAAGAGCGCGCGCTACCCGCCAGGGGTTGACGCAGAAACGCTGGAGGAACGGCAAAAAAGAAAAGCCGGTTTGCACCGGCTTTCGCGTGGAAGTCCGTGGCACACCCGGTCAAGCAGAATGTACCACGCAGGGCATGCGCCCGATCAGGCCATTTCGCCCTGGATCACCACGTTGATGTCAACGACGACATCGGGATGCAGCGCAACGCTGACGGGGTATTCGCCCACTGCCTTCAGAGTGCCCTCAGGCAGGCGGACTTGCGTCTTGACGATGGTATCGAAACCGGCCTTGACCAGGGCGGCCGCGATATCAATGTTGCTGACGGAACCGAACAGGCGGCCATCCACACCGGCCTTCTCGACCAGAGTGAGGGTGTAATCGCCCAGTTTGGCGCCCACTGCCTCTGCAGTGGCCAGCCTTTCGGCCTGAGCCTTTTCAAGTTCGGCGCGGCGCGCTTCGAATTCCTGCAAAGCGGATTCGGTCGCACGGCGGGCGATCTTTTGCGGGATCAGGTAGTTGCGGGCAAAACCGTCGCGCACGCGCACGACATCGCCAAGGTTGCCCAGATTGGCGACTTTTTCAAGCAGAATGACTTGCATGACTGTAGGCCCCCGAATTAGTTGTGGTTGTCGGTGTAAGGCAGCAGGGCCAGGAAACGGGCACGCTTGACAGCAGTGTCCAGCTGACGCTGATAGTGAGCCTTGGTGCCTGTCAGGCGCGCGGGAATGATTTTGCCGTTTTCCTGGATGAAATCGCGCAGGGTGTCGAGATCCTTGTAGTCGATCTCTTCAACGCCAGCCGCTGTGAAACGGCAGAATTTACGGCGCTTGAACAGCGGATTCTGTTGGGAAAACCTGCGTTTTCTGTCCTTACCTTTTCCGGAGAAAGCCATGGTGTGTGCCTCTTGGGTTTCCGGGCCTGGCCCGGTATGTTTCTACGTGCATCGAGCGTATTGGAGCTCGAGCCTCTGATATGGTACTGCTACACGACTGCGTTGCCGCTGCCGGGGAATGAGCGCTTTGCCTTCTGGATATGCAGGACAAGCCTGCTTGAACCCTTGCGCGTTGCCGCCAGAAAACCTTCCAGTTCCAGCCTCGCCCCCAACGGGGTATCGGCCAGCAGATGGGCGGTGTCTCCGAGAGCGATGGCCCGTGCCTGAAAATTGACACGGCGGGCCCGCCCTGCTTCCTGGACTTCAGACTCGTGTTCGAGGGTGAGTTCCAGGGCGGCTACGCCAGCGGGGGTATACCTGAGTGGCTGGA
>JAAZDZ010000546.1 GCA_012512545.1 Alcaligenaceae bacterium
GTGCGGGAATCCCTGGTAGTGATCGCCTTGCTGGTGGTGCTGCTGTATATGTCGTGGCAGCTCACGCTGATCGTGCTGGTGGTGCTGCCGGTTTCCGTCTATACGGCCAGCGTGTTCATCCGCCGCCTGCGGCGCATCAACCGTGACACCATCAGCATGAATGCTGAACTCACGCATGTGGTGAGGGAAGGCATTGAGGGGCAGCGCGTCATCAAGCTGTTTGATGGCTACGGGCGCGAGGCTGACCGGTTCGCCTATGTGAATGCCCGCCTGCGACGTTTCGCCATGAGAGCGGCCAGCGCCGATGCCGCGTTATCGCCATTGTCGCAATTCTTTATTGCAGTCTCCGTGGCGGCTGTGATTGCCGTGGCGCTGTATCAGGCCAACCAGGGCGCTTTGACCGTAGGCAGTTTCGCCGCCTTCATGGCGGCTTTGGGGCAGATTTTCGATCCCGTCAAAAAACTCACGAAAATCGCCAGCGGCATGCAGAAAATGCTGACCTCAGCGGAAAGCGTGTTCACTCTGGTGGACAGCCTGCCCGAAGCCGACGAAGGCAAGCAGGAACTGGGCGATCAGATTCAGGGGCGTATTGAATTCCGCAACGTGACGCATCGCTTTGAAGGCGTCGAAACCGACGTGCTGAACCAGGTTTCTCTGGTGGTCGAGCCTGGTCAGACGGTCGCGCTGGTCGGGCGTTCAGGCAGCGGCAAGACGACGCTGGTCAACACCATTCCACGTTTTGTGGAACCGCTGGAAGGCGAAGTCCGCATTGATGAGCACAATGTGCGCGATATCAAGCTGAAGAGCCTGCGCCGCCATCTGTCGCTGGTCAGCCAGGACGTGGTGATGTTCGATGGCACGATTGCCGATAACGTGGGTTATGGGTCTTTGCATGACGCCAGCCGCCAGGAAATCCGCGATGCGCTGGAGGCCGCCAACCTGCTTGAATTTGTTGATAGCCTGCCGCAGGGGCTGGACACCCCCGTGGGCGAAAATGCCAGTCAGTTGTCCGGCGGTCAGCGCCAGCGCCTGGCCATCGCCCGGGCTCTCATCAAGAATGCCCCCATCCTGATTCTCGACGAGGCGACATCCGCGTTGGATAACGAGTCCGAGCGCCAGGTACAGGCTTCGTTGGAACAATTGATGGCCGGGCGCACGACGCTGGTGATTGCGCACCGCCTTTCCACCGTTCAAAAAGCCGATCTCATTGTGGTGCTGGATAGCGGCCGCATTGTGGAGCAAGGGCGGCATGACGATCTTCTGGCCCAAGACGGCCTGTACGCCTCCCTGTATCGTATGCAGTTTCGAGAAGAATAGGAGCTCGATGTGTTCTTGAAAAATATTCTGGCAGCCCTGGTATTGGGCGGCGTGCTGGCAGGGTGTGCCAGCACCGGCAACCGCAGTGTGCAGGCCGACGACTTACGCAAAGAAGAGACCTATCTGATCACAGATACCGTCATCAGCGAACTGGATTTTCCTGCTTTGCAGCGCAATCTTTTCCAGCATCGGGCAGCGTGCGGCAGCGCGCCGCGCTTTGTCATGCATGAAGGCGAAACCGCCTATGCCAGCCTGTTCGAAACCGCCGACACCCCGGAAAGCTACGAGGACGTGGTGATCGCGGATCTCATCCAGTATCCAGACTCGTGGCGGGCGCCGATGCGCGTGGCGATCAGTTTTTACAGCTACTACAACAACAGCGATGTACAGCAGCGGGTGGCCGCCATGCTGGGCGCAGTCCGCAGCCCGGGCGTGTGCATGTAACGCATGCTTCAAGGGTTTCTTAAGACACATTAAGGTGCCTGACAGGCACTTGCATCATCATTGCCCATTAAGAATTTCGAGTGGCGTTGGTGCATTGAAAATATAAGTAAATGTTTTTAATAGCATCTA